>CALAIO010000029.1 GCA_937923355.1 uncultured Rhizobiaceae group bacterium
GAACCAGCCTTTTCATCGCCCGGAAGGATATATTCAGCACCTTCCCATGGGCTTTCATAATCAAAATCACGGAATTCCTGTCTTAATTCTACAGGTTCGTAGACAACACGCTTTGCTTCATCATCGTAACGTACTTCGACGTAGCCTGTGAGCGGGAAGTCTTTTCTTAGCGGATGACCGTCAAAACCATAGTCTGTCAAAATTCTGCGCAAATCAGGATGGCCAGTAAACAAGATGCCGTACATGTCGTAGGCTTCACGTTCAAACCAGTCCGCACCAGGGAATACGCCTGTAATGCTTGGCACTGGTGTTTCAGCATCTGTTGAGAGTTTCACACGAATGCGGGCGTTTTGTTTTGGGCTCAGCAAGTGATAAACCACCTCGAAACGCTTTTCATTGCCAGGATAATCCACGCCACACACGTCTATGAAAGAGATAAACTGCATGCGTTTGTCATCACGCAGAAAACGCATGAGCGCGACAATGTCATCAGCAGATGTGTGCACCGTAAGCTCATTATAATCCGTGGTAATACGGCTAATGTGATTTGAAGCATCTGTTGAAATAACAGAAGCAATTGCTTCAAGCGGATTTAGGTCAGTTTGTTCGACTACTTCACTCATAAACCACCCCTATCGCTCAATTGTGCCAGTACGGCGGATTTTCTTTTGTAGAAGCATAACACCATACAAAAGAGCTTCCGCAGTCGGAGGGCAGCCTGGTACATAAATATCTACAGGAACGATGCGATCACAACCGCGCACTACAGAATATGAATAGTGATAATAACCACCGCCATTTGCACATGAACCCATTGAGATCACATAACGAGGCTCTGGCATTTGATCGTAAACCTTGCGGAGCGCTGGCGCCATTTTGTTTGTGAGCGTGCCTGCAACAATCATGACGTCTGATTGGCGAGGCGAAGCGCGTGGTGCAATACCAAAACGTTCCGCATCATAACGCGGCATCGCCATGTGCATCATTTCAACCGCACAACAGGCAAGACCAAACGTCATCCACATCAGTGAACCCGTTCTGGCCCAGTTAATCAGGTCATCGGTCGATGTTACAATAAAGCCCTTATCTGCAAGCTCGTTGTTGATGTCCATGAAATAAGGATTATCACTACCGATTGGCTGACCGGTTCTAGGATCCAAAATACCTTTTGGTTGAGGTGCAATCAGTGTTGTTGTGCCGTCGCTCATTTAAAACTATCCGTATCTGGTGAAACTTGAACTATGAGACTTAGTCCCACTCAAGCGCACCTTTTTTCCATTCGTAGATAAAACCAACTGTCAGAATTCCCAAAAACAGCATCATGGACAGAAAACCCATCCAGCCCAATGTTCCAAAGCTCACTGCCCATGGGAACAGAAATGCCACTTCCAAATCAAATATGATGAAAAGAATCGCTACAAGATAAAAGCGCACATCAAATTTCATACGAGAATCATCGAAAGCATTAAAGCCACACTCGTATGCAGAAAGCTTTTCCGCATCTGGCGCTCTATAGGCCACAAGAAAAGGTGCAACAGCCAAAGCAATGCCGATTACAAGGCATAAGCCCATAAAAATGATAACGGGTAGGTATTCCTGTAAAACAAGTTCCACGAAATTGTCTCCTGTTTGTATGTCACGTATAAAATGGCACATAAAATGCGCAATACGAAACACTTATCTTCCTATGCGTTGAGGTATCGCACATCGTACGAAATCGCAAGTCAAAACCCGCGTCATATTGGCGAGAATAACGATAGTATAATATTTTTACAAATATCGCATTATCATGCTTGACTTGAAGCGCGCGAGACCGTAATCCATTCCAACGTTACGCATTGATTTGCGAAACATACGCGGGTGTAGCTCAGTTGGTTAGAGTATCGGCCTGTCACGCCGAGGGTCGCGAGTTCAAGTCTCGTCACTCGCGCCATTTTTTCCTACCAGAGGTTGAAATGGATGACACACTGAAGATAACGAATTTCGTTTTCTTTTCCCTTAGATGGGTGATTAGCTCAGCTGGGAGAGCAACTCGTTTACACCGAGTAGGTCGGCGGTTCGATCCCGTCATCACCCACCATTTAAAAATCTAATCAAGCTTCATACATCAATTTAGGTATCGTAATGCTTCTCAACATTTTTTCTTCGAAAAATTGTTTGCCAGCATCTACGTTGTTTTTTTCAAAAACAACTTGGGTCGGCGGTTCGATCCCGTCATCACCCACCATTTAAAATCAAACGATACCCCAAAAAATCTACTCAGATATATCTTCCGTCATTTTCTCATAGAAATTTAAGAGCCTACATTAGTTCCTTCAAACTGCTCCAAGACCGCTTTCGCCAAGTCATCTCTTCTCAATTCAAAAAACTTCCTCGCTGCATCAAGGTTTGGGTGATGAATATCCATCACTTCGCCTTCATCATTGGTTTTGAAGAATGCTTTATTGCCTTGGGCTGCGGCGATTGTTTCTTTTGTAAAGCCTGACACGAATCTACAACGCTTACCTGCTTGTTCAAATGCCTTTTTGATGTTTGCTTGTGCTTTCCATCTTATGTCATTTGTCTGCTTGTCATAGGATGGTGATGTAGTGAGGAAGATACAGGGAATATCCTGTGGTATCTGGCTCATGGTTCTTTCGACGTCTGCCAGTGCTTTTTCTGGTGATTGCGCCCAGCGATCTGCGGAATTTCCCAAGAATGCTAATATCAACAACTCTGGCTGGTAGTAACCATTTTCAAACATGGCTTCAAAAGCAGACATATTGGGCTTGCAGAACTGATAAGCGTCACCCTGCCCCATATTTACGTATTTGCGTTTTTTATCGCCTTCAATGCCATAAACGCCTGCATTAACACCCCACCGTTTATCTATCTCACAGATGACATTTTTAATCTTGCCTTCTTCACGCGTGGTCCAATGTTGCAAGGAAGTGGACCGCACGCCGATGGCAGCCGTTTCATATCCAGATATTTGCGGAACTGTTTTTGATAACTCATCAAAAAATTCCAGATAGACCTTGCCCGCGCCAAAAGATATTTGGCTATCTCCTATGACAAGGATTTCTGGTGAATAATTCTTCTGACGATTCATGGCCCATATAAACACAAAAGCTACTACCACTAAAATTAGCAGTAATAGCTTATGTTTTTGTTTGGACTTCAAAAAGGTCAGCTTATTTTAAACCTTAGAAATTGAGAGAAACATCTCTATGTCCAGAGTTACAACTGGCGATGAATTTACCAAGATCGCGTGGCATATTCGATTGCTGACGTATGCCGATTGTATTTCGGATCGATTCTTCATACGAAGCAACTTTTGGTAATAAGTCTGCACTTGCAGCCTCAGCACGCCAGTCAACTTCTTCGCCATATTTTTCGATTGTTTTTTCCAACTCTTTTTGAGCTTTTTCTATGTCTGGTGTTTTGGCTTTCAAGGCTCGTCGAACCTTGGAAAGACCTTTTTTAACATCGCCTGGACCCGCTATATCACCGAAAGTTCGTTCCATCTCTTGAACGACAGCAACCATAGCTGCTGGTTCTTCCGTATTAATACGCGCTTCCAGTCCTTTGAGGGCTTCACCTTGTTCAACGAATTGGCCAGTGCTTTCCAGTGTCATCATGAGTTCACGAACTGGTTCATAAGCACCGTCAACGGTTCTGCGATATTGTGTACGGAGTTTGGTCTCATCTTTGAGTAATGTCACAAATTCCTCACGCTTACCTTCCCACTCTTGCGGAATGCGCTTTTCCAATTCGGCCATTTCAGCTTCAAGAACCTTAATGTCTTCAGCAATTGCTTCACGTTTGGATGCGTTTTCATCGCCACGCAATTTACTAGCCCTGGTTTGCAGTTCTTTTATTTCAGCTTCGAGGAATCGAATATCACGCTGTATCTCACGCACTTCTTCATGCAAAGGACGGTAATCAACCGAAGCTTCTGTAATTACGGCCTCAGCCTTGTTCGCGTTTACAAGAATTTCGCGAGCACCTGCTGCTGCTTCGATGCTTTCAGTAAACTCTTTGCCCATTTTTCTTGGCAGGAAGCTTACGTCAATCGTGCTTGCAACACTAATAGCATTGTCGATTTTCTCGCCATTTTCGGCAAATTGCTGCGTTACATATTTCTCAACGCAATATTGCAGTTGAGGATTACGTGGCGGCGGTGCGGTTTCTGACAAGAGCAATGAGCGATTTGGCAGATAGTTCACGAGCGTTGGGTAAAGCCCCACAATCACAAGTGCAGCAATCTGCAATCCGATGAACGCAATCACACCCTTATACATTGCAAGCGTTTTAACCGTCGCCGGAGCAACGCCCCTTAGATAGAAG
>CALAIO010000030.1 GCA_937923355.1 uncultured Rhizobiaceae group bacterium
CCATCATGGTAACATCAATTGGCCACCATTGCGGCGAAGGCTTCGCCCTACTAAGTAAAGCTTAGGAGATATCGAGATGACAAAGTACACAGATCATAAAGGTCGCCCAATTATTGTTGTTACAGGCCTTGGTGCCGTTACTTCCCTTGGGCGCGGTGTCGATGAAAACTGGAAAGCTCTTAGCGCAGGTAAGTCTGGCATTCACAAAGTAAAACGCTTTTCTACTGAAGGCCTAAACACGCAAATCGCTGGCACTGTTGATTTCATGGAGCCAGAAGAAATTTCAGCACCCGGCATTTCATATGCCATGGCGGATGCAACAACCGAAGAAGCTCTATCAGATGCTGGCTTTGGAAAAGATGGTTTCCCTGGCCCGTTATTCTTCGCAGCTCCACCAGTTGAACTTGAATGGCAACATCGTTTTGATTTGATCGGCCGCACAAGCGAAGGTGAAATCGGCTATGAGCGCATGCTGGCATCCGCGCGCGAACACAAACAGGAAAAAATGCATAGCCTCATTCAATTGGGCACTATCGCATTTCAATTGACTGAAAAATATGAAACACGCGGGCTTCCTATTTCGCTTTCAACCGCATGTGCGTCAGGCGCAACTGCTCTGCAACAGGGTATTGAAGCAATCAGACGCGGCGATACCGATGCAGCGCTTTGCGTTGCATCAGATGGTTCGGTAACGGCAGAGGGTCTTATCCGCTTTGGCTTGCTCTCGGCCCTTACAACGCACAACCAAGACGAACCAAGCAAAGCTTCACGTCCTTTCTCAAAAGATCGTAGCGGCTTTGTCATGTCAGAAGGTTCTGCAGCTCTTGTGCTTGAAACACTTGAACACGCAACAAACCGTGGCGCAAAAATCTATGGCACCATCCGTGGCGTAGGCGAAAAAGCAGACAGCTTCCACCGTACCAGATCAAGCCCGGATGGCGCACCTGTTATTACGGCGATTTCAGAAGCTATAAAAGACGCTGGCATCACGCCTGATGATGTAAGCTACGTAAACGCACATGGCACTTCTACACCTGAGAATGACCGCATGGAGTACAACTCTTTGCACGCAGTCTTTGGTGATAAAATCCACTCAACACCGATTTCATCGAGCAAATCAATGATTGGCCATACGCTGACAGCAGCGGGTGCGATTGAGGCGGTGATTTCATTCAAGACCATGCAGGAAGGCACGATTACACCGACTATCAATTACGAGACACCAGACCCGGACATTCCACTGGATGTTGTGCCAAATGAAAAGCGCGATGCGGATGTGGCAAACATCTTGTCAAACTCATTTGGTTTTGGCGGTCAAAATGCCTGCCTTGTATTTGGACGCGATGTAGCCTAACCAGCACCTTATAAATAATTTTAAATATCGGAGAGAGCCTTGCGCGCACTTCAACTTGTATCAGACCGCGAAGTAAAAATCACAGACGTTCCAGAGCCAGCAGATCCTGGTCAGGGCGAAGTTCAGTTTAAAACCAAAGTCGTTGCACTAAACCACATCGACGTTTGGGGCTGGCGCGGAATGGCATTTGCCAAGCGCAAACTGCCAATGACAGTAGGCGCGGAAGCATCAGGCGAAATTACAAAAGTTGGCCTGGGCGTTACGCATCTGAAAGTCGGCGATCTTGTCTCTATTTATGGTGCACCAACATGTGGCACCTGTCGCCCATGTCGCGAAGGTCGTGACAACCATTGTGAGCACCCTGCTGGCGTCCATGGTTTCCACCTGGATGGATATGGCCAAGAACTTTCAAACATGCCTGCACGCAACTGTATCAAAGCACCTGTTGGCGTAACCGATATTGGCGCTGCACTTGCCCCTGTAACATTCGGCACGGTTGAGCATATGTTCTTTGACAATGCCAAACTTGAGTCTGGCGAAACCGTTCTCATTCATGCTGGCGGTTCTGGCATTGGCTCTGCTGCTATTCAGCTTGCAAAGAAGATCGGTTGTACCGTCATAACGACTGTTGGTTCTGACGATAAAATCGAGAAGTGCCTGGAACTTGGTGCAGATCACGTGATCAACTACCGTGAAGATCGCTTCGAAGGTGCTGTTCGCAAAATTACCAAGAAAAAAGGCGTTGATGTTGTTTTTGAACACGTTGGCAAAGACACTTGGGCCGGCTCAATGTTGAGCATGCGTCCTGGTGGCCGTTTGGTAACATGCGGGTCTACTTCTGGCGTTGCTGCTGACACAAACCTTATGATGTTATTCCAGCGCCAGCTTCGTTTGATCGGCTCCTTTGGCTGCCGTATGCAAAACATTACCGATGCGATGGAAAAAATGGCAAAAGGCATTGTGCACCCGGTTGTTGATTCAGAGGTTGATTTTGGTGACATCCAAACGGCCCTTGAGCGCATGGAAGCACGCAAGGTCTTTGGTAAAATCATCATGCGAGTGAACGACTAGGCTTCCAGATGGAACCAATAATCCGAAAAACATATATACTTCTAAGAAATGCGCGGGACTGGCTTCTCGCGCAATTCTTTTTTGGCTTCATCGCAATTCTAAAACTTTTCCCAGCTGATAGCGCAATCTGGTTTGTTTCAGAAGCAGCC
>CALAIO010000031.1 GCA_937923355.1 uncultured Rhizobiaceae group bacterium
CCCGCAGGTTAAAGGCATTCTGGTAAACATCTTCGGCGGCATTATGCGCTGTGATGTAATCGCAGAAGGTGTTGTTACGGCCGTTAAAGATGTAGGCCTGAAAGTGCCACTCGTCGTGCGCCTTGAAGGCACAAAGGTTGAGGAAGGCAAGAAGATCATCAACGAAAGTGGTCTTGACGTTGTTGCCGCTGATGATCTTGATGATGCAGCCCAGAAAATTGTTAAGGCGGTTAAGGGGTAATTTCCTAAACAGCTTGTGACTTTTTAGTGATGTCAGAAATTGTATATTGTTAAAAAGTCACAATAAATCAAGGTTATAGTAATGAATATCATCCGTAAAATCACAACTGCAGCTTTTGCTGTTACAATGCTAACGACATCTTCGATTGCGCAACAGCAGTCTGAAGTACCTGAATCAACCACTGATCCGGTATTTTTGTTCAATCGTGCTTGTTATGCACAAGTGCCGGTTGTTAAAAATATCGAAGATATGTCGACCCGCTTTGCGTGGGAGCGTATGGGTGGTGAAGACCTTAAACAGTTTACCTCGCTTGAAAAGCCGGATTATCTGGAAGGTTGGGACGTGCGTTTGTCAAAGCGTATTTATCGCCTTGGCGTTGTACAATCACCACCGAGTGAGCAGTTCAACAAGAACTTTCCTGAGTTCAAAGACGGCACAGCAACAGCTTGTACCATTGTACTAGATGGCGAAGACGATGCGGATATTATTCTGGGGCGAATGAACACGCTTGTGGGCAAGGAACCTATCAGTTCAGATGTGCCAGATGGCGAGTTACTCACAACCACTTGGGCTGGTGGCAATGAAGACTTCAAGGTTTTTGTATTCTTCAAGTCTGACAAGCAAAACCGCGCAAACCTATTAAACGTAACCATTCTTTCAAAAGAACGAATTTAACAAAAATAAAAACTTCCACTTAAGGAACACATAAAAATGTCTATTCTAATTGACCGCGATACTAAAATTCTTGTCCAGGGCCTTACGGGCAAGACAGGTTCATTTCATACTGAACAAGCTTTGGCTTACTATGGAACGCAAATGGTCGGCGGTACTCACCCAAAAAAGGGCGGCGAAGACTGGACTGGCGCTAACGGCGAAAGCCTGCCAATCTTTGCAACTGTCGCAGAAGGCAAGGAGCGCACTGGCGCAAACGCTTCTGTCGTTTATGTGCCACCAGCAGGTGCCGCAGGTGCCATTCTCGAAGCAATTGAAGCAGAAATTCCGCTTATTATTTGTATTACTGAAGGTGTTCCAGTGATGGACATGGTCAAGGTAAAGGCGAAGCTTGATAAATCAAACTCTCGCCTAATTGGGCCAAACTGCCCAGGCATCCTGACACCTGAACAATGTAAAATTGGTATCATGCCAGGTTCTATCTTCAAAAAAGGCTCAGTTGGCGTTGTTTCGCGTTCAGGCACATTGACCTACGAAGCAGTATTCCAGACCTCAAACGCTGGCCTTGGTCAAACGACGGCTGTTGGTATTGGCGGTGATCCGGTGAAGGGTACTGAATTCATCGACATGCTTGAGATGTTCCTTGCAGATGATGAAACTGAAAGCATCATCATGATTGGTGAAATTGGAGGTTCTGCGGAAGAAGAAGCAGCACAATTCATTGCGGATGAAGCCAAGAAAGGTCGTTCAAAACCAATGGCTGGCTTTATTGCAGGTCGCACAGCGCCTCCAGGCCGTACGATGGGTCACGCAGGCGCGGTTATTTCTGGCGGCAAAGGTGGTGCAGAAGACAAAATCGAAGCCATGGAAGCGGCTGGCATCAAAGTTTCACCATCTCCAGCCAAGCTTGGTGAAACGCTTCTCAGCGCGCTTGGTAAGTAGAAATACTCAAAAATACCTACGGAAAATCAAGAAAAATACAGCAACCCGTTAATCTAACTGCTTAACGGGTTGCACTGTATCATGCAGTCTACTAATACACCGCTATCACTAGCTTAAAATTAGCGGAGACGATAAGTCATGAGCAAATGGATTTATACCTTTGGCAACGGAAGTGCTGAAGGTGAATCAAGCATGAAGGAACTCTTGGGCGGGAAGGGTGCAAACCTAGCCGAGATGAGTTCACTAGGATTGCCGGTTCCTCCTGGTTTCACCATTACAACTGAAGCTTGTAATTGGTATTATGCAAATGGCGAAGAATATCCCAAAGAATTAAACGATCAGATGGTTGCTGCACTTGGCACAATTGAAGCTGCGACAGGCCGCAAATTTGGTGATGCTTCCAGTCCATTATTGGTGTCCGTTCGCTCTGGCGCAAGAGCCTCCATGCCAGGCATGATGGATACAGTTTTGAACCTTGGCCTCAATGACCAGACAGTTGAAGCAATGGCCGCAGAAGCTAACGATGCGCGCTTTGCCTATGATAGCTATCGTCGCTTCATTCAGATGTATTCAGACGTCGTGATGGGCGTTGACCATGGTGTTTTTGAAGACATTCTTGAAGACGCAAAAGATGCAAACGGTTATAGCCAAGACACTGATTTAACAGCAGAAGATTGGAAAGAAGTCGTAAAAAGCTATTTGAAAAGTGTTGAGCAAGAGCTTGGTAAGCCTTTCCCGCAAGACCCTCAAGAACAACTTTGGGGTGCGGTGGGTGCCGTCTTTGCTTCGTGGATGAATGCGCGCGCAAACACGTATCGTAAGCTACACAATATTCCAGTAGAATGGGGTACTGCTGTAAACGTTCAAGCCATGGTTTTCGGTAATATGGGCGATAGCTCTGCAACAGGTGTGGCTTTCACGCGTAACCCTTCTACAGGCGAGAATAAACTCTACGGTGAATTTCTCGTGAATGCACAAGGCGAAGACGTTGTTGCGGGCATACGCACACCGCAAGATTTGACAGAAGAATCACGCATTGCAGCAGGTTCAGAAATGCCTTCGCTAGAAGCACTTATGCCAGAAGCTTTCGCGGAATTTGTTGCAACAGCAGACAAACTTGAACAACATTACCGCGACATGCAGGATCTTGAGTTTACCATCGAAAAAGGCAAGCTTTGGATGCTGCAAACTCGTGCTGGAAAGCGCACGGCAAAAGCAGCACTTCGCACCGCCGTTGAAATGGCAAATGAAGGCTTGATTACGAAAGAAGAAGCTATCCTTCGAGTGGAGCCATCTTCACTTGATCAACTTCTACACCCAACCATTGATCCAAGTGCAGAAAAAACAATCATCGGAAATGGTCTTCCCGCATCGCCTGGTGCTGCTACTGGGCAGATTGTATTTAATTCTGAAGATGCTGAGAAAGCTAAAAATGAAGGTACACCAACTATTTTGGTTCGTACGGAAACAAGTCCGGAAGACATTCATGGTATGCACGCTGCAGAAGGTATTTTGACTGCACGTGGCGGCATGACTTCTCACGCAGCGGTTGTGGCGCGCGGCATGGGCAAGCCTTGTGTTTCTGGGGCAGGTGGTATTCGCATTGATTATGAAGCAGGTGAATTGCGTGTGCCAGGACATACGTTCACAAAAGGTGATATCATTACAATTGATGGCTCAACTGGGCAGGTGCTTCTGGGTAGTGTCGCAATGCAACGTCCTGAGCTTTCAGGTTCGTTTGGTGATTTGATGGAATGGGCTGATGAACTGCGTCGCATGGATGTGCGTACAAACGCGGAAACACCTGCAGATGCAAAATCAGCGCGTTCATTTGGTGCAGAAGGCATTGGCCTTTGTCGTACAGAACACATGTTCTTTGATGGCGAGCGCATTATTGCTGCGCGTGAAATGATATTGTCTGAGACAGAAGAAGATCGTCGCAAAGCACTTGCAAAATTACTTCCGATGCAACGTTCAGACTTCATCGAACTGTTTGAGATTATGGCTGGCCTGCCAGTCACCATTCGCTTGCTGGACCCGCCTTTACACGAGTTCTTGCCGCATACGGACAAAGACATCGAAGAAGTGGCAAGTGCCATGGGCGTTGATGCTGAAATTCTTCGCCGCCGCAATGTTGCTCTTCAAGAATCAAACCCAATGTTGGGTCACCGCGGTTGTCGCTTAGCAGTTTCTTATCCTGAGATTGCAGAAATGCAGGTAAGGGCAATCATTGAAGCTGCAATCGAAGCTGGCAAAAAAGCCGGTGAAAAAGTTGTGCCGGAAATTATGGTACCACTCGTTGGCATGACTGCCGAGCTTGAATACGTCAAAGAGCGCATTGATGCAGTGGTAAAAGATATTATTGAGGAAACAGGCGAAAGCGTTGATTATATGGTTGGCACGATGATCGAGCTTCCACGTGCAGCGTTACGTGCTCAAGAAATTGCAAAACAAGCTGAGTTTTTCTCCTTTGGTACAAATGATCTGACGCAAACAACCTTTGGCATCTCCCGTGATGACGCACAAATGTTCCTTACGACCTATGAAGCAAAAGGCATCATCAAGCGTGATCCATTTGTTTCACTTGATGTTGATGGCGTCGGTGAGCTGGTTAAAATCGCTGCAGAAAAAGGTCGTTCAACCCGCGGCAATATCAAGCTTGGTATTTGCGGTGAGCATGGTGGTGACCCGGACTCAATTGAGTTTTGTGAAAGCGTAAATCTTGATTATGTTTCTTGTTCGCCATTCCGCGTACCGATTGCACGTTTGGCCGCAGCTCAATCGGCAATCAGAAACAAAACCAGCTAAAAAGAGCAGGGGTTAAACCAGCCCCAATTCATTGGCAATTTTAAACAGGGCGGCGGCATTACCTCCGCCTGTTTTTTCGCGAATTGCCAATCGATGACTTTCAACCGTTCGGACTGAAATTCTCAATTTTTCAGCAATGGCTTTGTTCGTCACACCCAGCGCTATTTCAGCAAGAACTTCTTTCTCGCGGCCTGATAGTTTGTAATCAACACTATTTGCATCATTATCTTTCTCTCTCGTATCAAATGCTTGGGCAACTTTTGATCCAAGATAAGTGCCACCGTTATAAACAGCATTAACAGCTAATGTCATTTCTTCGCGTGAAACATCTTTAAGCAAATATCCCTTGGC
>CALAIO010000032.1 GCA_937923355.1 uncultured Rhizobiaceae group bacterium
CATTCGCAAAGGCGCAGATGGTCTGATTGCAGTTGCCGCAGGTGCTGGCGGGCATGCAGGTACACTTTCGCCTTTTGCACTTATACAAGAAATTCGTGAATGGTTTGATGGACCATTACTTCTTTCAGGCTCAATTGCCAATGGTGGTGCGATTTTGGCAGCGGAAGCCATGGGCGCTGACATGGCTTATATTGGTTCTCCGTTTATTGCGACTGACGAAGCGCGAGCTTCTGATGAATATAAACAAGCGATCGCAGATTATTCAGCTAAAGATATCGTCTATACAAATCTCTTTACAGGCGTACACGGCAACTATCTCAAGCCATCTATTGAAAATGCTGGCATGGATCCTGACAATCTGCCTGAGAGCGACCCATCTGCTATGGACTTTGCTTCTGGTGGAAATACAGATGCAAAAGCATGGAAAGATATTTGGGGTTGTGGACAAGGCATTGGCGCAGTCAAGAACGTTGGGCCAACCCAAGAACTCGTTGATAGGCTTGTTCGCGAGTATGGAGAAGCACGTGCACGAGTGCTTGGTGATTGATATCTATCCATAAAAAATAAAAAATCACTTGGCGCGGATGAAATTCCGCGCAATACTTATATTTGGTAGTATGAGACAAGAATTTCTGGGAGGAGAGCTTGTCGTCTCTTATTATGGCCATTTAGCACGTCGGGAAAATATTACCTTCTCGTAATCGTGGCTTTATCTCCCACATCTGTCTCACTTGTAGCCTGCGCTACAAGATAAGATTTGAGTGTGAGGAGAATTTAAATGGCATCAATTTCAATGACAGTGAATGGCAAGACGGTCGGTGGTGAGGTCGAAGACCGCACTTTGCTTGTTGAGTTCATTCGCGAGAATTTACGTTTAACAGGAACGCATGTTGGTTGTGATACCAGCCAATGTGGCGCTTGCGTTGTTCATGTCGATGGCAAAGCAGTTAAATCCTGCACAACCTTGGCAGCCCAGGCAAATGGCTGTGATGTTACGACCATTGAAGGTTTAGCAAGTGATGATCTTCACCCAATGCAACAGGCTTTCAAAGACAACCACGGCCTGCAGTGCGGATTTTGCACACCTGGCATGATTATGGCTGCAACCGATATGGTGAATCGTCTTGGCAAAGACCTTGATGAGAAGACCATTCGTGCAGAACTTGAAGGCAATATCTGCCGCTGCACGGGTTACCATAACATCGTTAAATCAATTCAGGACGGCGCATCAAAGATGTGATTGCTGTTTATTCCCTAAAAGCTGGAGATTTTTAGGACAAGAATAAACACCCAATAATTCGGAGGAAAGAATATGAGTGAAGGTATCGGCGCACGTGTTTTGCGCAAGGAAGACAAGAGATTTATTACAGGTAATGGCAAATACACAGATGACGTAACAAACCACGGCCAATGCTATGCAGCTTTTGTGCGTTCACCGCACGCGCATGCAAATATAAAATCAATCAAAAAATCAGCCGCTGAAAAAATGATGGGCGTTGAAGCTGTGCTTGATGGGCATCAGCTCACAGGCGATGGCATCGGCAATATTATCTGTGGTTGGGCGGTTAACTCCAAAGATGGCTCACCTATGAACATGGGCGCATGGTCAGCACTTGCAACCAATAGAGCACGATATGCAGGCGATGCCGTTGCTGTTGTTATTGCAGACAGCCCGGCAAATGCAAAAACTGCGGCAGAAGCCGTTGAAGTTGAGTACGAAGTTTTATCATCTGTAACAGATGCTGCAAAAGCACTTGAAGATGGTGTTGAGCAAATTCACCCTGAAGCGCCTAACAATTTGATCTTTGATTGGGAAATTGGTGAAAAAGACCCGACAGAAGCAGCAATTTCCGGTGCAGCGCATGTCACTGAAATGACGATTACAAATAACCGTGTTGCGCCAAACCCAATGGAGCCTCGCTCTGCAGTTGCAACCTTTAATGCATCCGAAGATCACTACACACTTTATACAACAAGTCAGAACCCACACGTTGCACGGCTTGTACTTTCAGCATTTTATCAAGTAGCGCCTGAACACAAACTGCGGGTGATTGCCCCTGATGTTGGCGGTGGTTTTGGCGCCAAGATTTATATCTACCCAGAAGAGATTGTTTGTCTCTGGGCGTCTATGAAAACAAAGAAGTCTGTCAAATGGACAGCAGATCGCACAGAAGCATTTTTGACAGATGCTCATGGCCGCGACCATGTATCCACAGCTCGTATGGGCTTTGATGCAAACAACAAGATTGTGGGCTTCTCTGTAGACACGATTGCAAACCTCGGTGCTTACATGTCGTTGTTCTCGTCATCTGTACCAACCTATCTTTATGCAACGCTTCTTTCAGGCCAGTACAACATTGAAAACATCCATTGTAATGTGCGTACGGTTTATACAAACACCACACCAGTTGATGCTTATCGTGGTGCAGGGCGTCCGGAAGCTTGCTTCCTGATTGAGCGGATGATGGAAACCGCAGCGCGTGAATTGGGCGTCGATCCGGCAGAATTGCGTCGTGCAAACTTTGTACGTGAGTTCCCGCATCAAACGCCTGTTATCATGGCTTATGATAGCGGTGACTTTGAAGCCAATCTTGAAGCAGCCATGAAAGCTTCAGACTACAAAGGCTTTGAGGCAAGACGCACGGAAGCAGCTTCACGTGGTAAGCTTCGTGGTATCGGTATGTCTTCTTATATCGAAGCCTGTGGCATTGCCCCCTCAGCTGCTGTTGGTTCATTAGGTGCTGGTGTTGGTCTATGGGAATCTGCGGAGGTTCGCGTTAACCCAGTAGGTACGGTTGAAATCCTAACAGGCTCTCATAGCCATGGTCAGGGACACGAAACAACCTTTGCTCAATTAATCTCTGATCGTTTTGGGCTTCCTGCTGATAATGTGCAAGTCGTTCACGGCGATACGGATAAGGTGCAGTTTGGTATGGGTACATACGGTTCTCGTTCAGGTGCCGTTGGCATGTCTGCGATTGTAAAAGCGCTTGATAAAGTCGAAGCGAAAGCCAAGAAAATTGCAGCCCATTTATTGGAGGCCGACGAAGGTGACATCGTTATTGAAAATGGTGAAGTAAAAGTTGCGGGTACAGATAAAACCCTTGGCTGGCACGAGGTTTGCCTTGGCGCTTATACTGCTCACAACCTGCCAGAAGGCATGGAACCCGGCCTAAAAGAAGGCGCGTTCTATGATCCTGCAAACTTCACCTTCCCTGCCGGGTGTTACATCTGCGAGGTAGAAATTGATCCTGATACGGGTACGAGTGAAATCATTCAATTCGTGGCATCCGATGATTTTGGAACGATCATTAATCCAATGATTGTTGAAGGTCAGGTCCATGGCGGTATTGCACAAGGCGTTGGTCAGGCATTGCTTGAACAGGCTGTTTACGATGACAATGGCCAGTTGCTTACGGGTTCATATATGGATTATACCATGCCACGCGCAGACGATCTGCCAAGCTACACAGTGAGCCATGAGACAACCATTTGCCCAGGCAATCCGCTTGGTATCAAGGGATGTGGTGAAGCAGGTGCGATTGGTTCGCCCCCAGCTGTTATCAATGCAATCACAAACGCAATTGGCAACAATGATCTATCAATGCCAGCCACACCTTCCAAAGTATGGGCGGCAATACAGGCAACACAAACCAAGCAGGCTGCTGAGTAAGGAGAAGCAAAATGTACAATACAAATTACCAAAGAGCCTCAAGTGTTGAAGATGCAATTAAGCAAATGGGTAAAAGTGATGATGGTAAGTTCGTCTCTGGTGGACAAACCCTTATTCCAACCATGAAGCAACGGTTGGCTGCTCCTTCTGATCTGATAGACCTTCGTCATATCGATGAAATGAAGGGGATTACCGTTGATGGCAATCAGATCACGATTGGTGCGGCAACCACGCATGCGGAAGTAAATGCTTCCAGTGAATTGCGTGCTGTATGCCCGTCAATTTGTGATCTTGCGGGTCATATTGGTGACCCGCACGTGCGTCACATGGGTACGATTGGCGGCTCTATTGCTAACAATGACCCAGCAGCAGATTATCCCGCTGCCATGATGGCGCTTAACGCACAAATTGTGACCAACAAGCGCACGATTGATACCGATGACTTCTTTACAGGCATGTTTGAGACAGCCCTTGATGAAGATGAAGTCGTAACAGCAGTTACTTTCCCTGCTCCAGCAAAAGCTGCCTATTCAAAGTTTCCTAATCCAGCATCACGCTATGCAATGGCAGGCGTCTTTGTTGCAAAACTTAAAAATGGCATGGCGAGGGTCGGTGTGACTGGTGCAGGTGCAGATGGTGTTTTCCGCCACGAAGGTATGGAAGAAAAACTCAAAGGCGATTGGAGTGCAGACGCAATTATAGAGTGTTCAGTAGATGCAGATGATCTACTTTCAGATCTTCATGGAGACGCAAATTATCGTGCAAATCTGGTCAAGGTTATGGCAAAGCGTGCAGTTGAAGCTGCGGGCTAAAATTTTACATATTTGAGTTTTAAAGGCGGGCTTTCAGTCCGCCTTTTTAATTATTAACAAAAAAACTTACTGACTAAAATTTCAGATACGCATCACCACCATCCAGCCCATCGGGAACAGGCACGTCTGATGCGGTGTAATCTGAGTTGAGATAAAGTGTTGGTCCTTCATCAAGCCTCAAACTTCTTACGATAATGGCAGTATAAGCTGATTTATCCGCAATTGGAGCTTCCGAATCAACTCGCAATGTGCCGTTCGGCAAATAGATAGTCCCAAGCAGAAGACGCGCATCATCACTTGTTATTTTATGTTCTTCAATTCTATCCGCGTTTCTATTTTCAAAAAACAAAATGCCTGCCATAGGGCCATCCTTAGGCGCAGTAAGACTGATGGAAGTCTGCTTTCTGAAAACCAGTCGAGTGCTTTTTCCAGCCAGATAAAACCCAACATTTTCACCCTCTAGGGAAGCCTGATCTGTTACATCAAACCTTCCACCTCGGATAACATAAACCCCGGGTTTTAATTTTACTTTTGCAGTACCGCTGATATGCAGACCATTACAGTAGGTGCCTGGTGAAAGTTCATGTTCACCATCCGACAAGCGCACCCTAGAATACATACATACCCCTCTGGGTGGTGGTTCCCGGTTGGCCAGCGGATCTTTAATACGCGGACAGTCTACAATTGGAGTTGGTTCAAAAGAAGATTGTTTTGCGCCTCTAAAACCACCTGAAGAACAGATTACGCTAGCATTTAAGGTACCGTCGTTTGCAACACGCACACCACGCGTGTGGTTTGAGTTTGAATAGACGCCACAGTCATTTGCCTGCATGTTAGCATTTCGGGTTATGTTGATTGCGTATCGGTTCGTTTCTTCCAAAACAACTACACATACTTTACCAGTTCCTGCCAA
Organism: uncultured Rhizobiaceae group bacterium; assembly: GCA_937923355.1. The sequence continues at coordinate 5,399 of CALAIO010000032.1, forward strand.
TGCGGCAGTCGATGAAACTTTTATGGGTAGCGCGGCACTGTTGATATATTGCAGGATAAATGGCGACCAAGTGTACGCAAGGTTTAGCTTTACTTCTTTTCTGTCGTTACTGATTTCAACATCTATGTCAGTATTTTTAATCGTATTTGCAGAGTTTACATTGTTGGAAAAATAATTTTTCGCCTGATTTTTTATGACAGTATCATCACTGTTTAGAAGACCTAATTCTTTGGCGGTAGACAGCGCTGCAGCATCAGCGGCATTCTGTAATTGGGTTTGTTTATAAGTTAGCATGCTATAGTCGATGGCTACCCCAGCGGCAGCCATTAACGGAATAGCCATAATGGCAGTGCTTAGCGCAACATTGCCTGATGTATTTTGTTTGAATAGTTTTAACATTTTTGTAAAACTCAAATAACCTGCCCCAAAAATGTAAAAAACTTTACATCCCCAGCAGATCAATAACTCACAAAAATAAAAACTTCACTAATATCTGATAACCATTTTAGTTATCAATTTTAATATGTCGTAAGAAAATACTTTTACCTACTGAAAAAGAGAACCAAACAAAAGCAGAATACATTCTGTAAAAGCCTAATAAAAAAAAGCGGGCTTAAAAGCCCGCTTTTAAAACATCTTGTTTTTATCAACTAGAACTGAGAATAATCGATTTCTTTATCTTTATCAATTTTGTTATGCACAGGATCTAGTGGATATTTCAGACCTGTTGCACAGTTATAAAGAACAGCGGTTTCATCTTCTGTAACCAGACCTTCTTTTAAAGCACGCTTATAGGCTGCCGCAGTTGCAGCACCTTCAGGACAAAGAAGGAAGCCTTCTTCTTTAGCTATTTCATTACGCACAGACATGATTTCATCATCTGGTAATGCCATGGCAAATCCACCTGACTCGCGCACTGCACGGATGATCAGGAAATCACCCACAGCGATTGGCACGCGAATGCCAGCTGCAACGGTTGTTGCATCTTCCCAAAGTGGCGCATGCTCTTCACCGTCTTCCCAAGCTTTAACAATTGGCGCGCAACCTTCTGCTTGAACCGCAACCATTTTAGGCATTGGCCCCGTTAGCCAACCAAGTTCCTTAAGCTCATGGAATGCTTTCCACATACCTATGAGACCCGTGCCACCACCAGTCGGGTAGAAAATTACGTCTGGTAGTTTCCAACCAAACTGCTCAGCCAGTTCAAGCCCCATCGTTTTTTTACCTTCAATACGGTAAGGCTCTTTAAGGGTTGAAACGTCGAACCAACCCACAGCTTGTTTGCCGCCACCGACGATCTTGCCGCAATCGTTGATCAGACCATTGACCATATAAGTCTCAGCACCCTGCTGTTGGATTTCACGGATATTGATTTCTGGCGTATCAGATGGACAAAGAACTGTGGCTCGTTGACCTGCACGGCGTGCGTAAGCAGCCATTGCAGACCCTGCATTACCGTTTGTTGGAATGGCAAGATGCTCAATGCCAAATTCTTTTGCCATGGAAACCGCAAGACAAAGACCACGCGCCTTAAACGAACCAGTTGGCAAACGACCTTCGTCTTTAATGATTGCCTTTCCTGGCTTTGCACCCAAAACATGTGCACTTTGTTCAAGCGGGATCAGCGGGGTTACCACTTCACCCAAAGAA
>CALAIO010000033.1 GCA_937923355.1 uncultured Rhizobiaceae group bacterium
AAGCGTCATGTTTTTTCTGGTGAGCCCGGACTTGAAGTCGTGATGAAGCTACATGACAAAAAGCTTTATCGTTCTCTTGTGACGAATTCAGAATTGGCGGCAGGGGAAGCCTATATGGATGGGACGATGACCTTCGAAGAAGGGTCTACGCTTCGAGACTTTCTCCAGCTTTTCTCGCATAATCGTTTGTCACTTGCAGCGCATCCTGCTCAAAAAGCCATTCGCGCTTTCAATATGAAGTTTCGCAAAAAACAGCAGTCCAATCGTAAGGGGCAGGCGCAGCAAAACGTTTCGCATCATTATGATTTGGGCAATGAGTTTTATAAGCTCTTTCTAGACAAGAACATGCTTTATTCCTGTGCGTATTTCAGAGAAGAAGATGAAACGCTTGAAGATGCGCAACGCAACAAACTTCGCCTGTTGGCGTCCAAGCTTGATTTGAAGCCAGGTCAAAAAGTTCTCGATATTGGTTGCGGGTGGGGTGATTTGGCGCTTTATCTGGCAGCGCTCAAGGATGTGAGCGTTGTTGGTGTTACGCTTTCAACAGAGCAACAAAAGCTGGCTTCCGAACGCGCCCAGAAAATGGGTCTTTCCGACAAGGTTGAATTCAGACTGCAAGATTACCGTGAGGTGCCTGAGAAGTTTGATCGCATCGTTTCTGTCGGTATGTTTGAGCATGTTGGCGTAACGCATTACGATGAGTTCTTCAAAAAGCTGAATGATCTCATGCCTGATGACGGGCTTGCCGTTATCCACTCAATTGGTCATATGTCACCGCCAGGAATGGCAAGTTCATGGTTGCGCAAATATATCTTCCCGGGCGCATATTCACCTGCGCTATCTGAAGTGTTTGAGGTGATTGAGCAAAATCATCTTTGGTGCACTGACCTTGAAATGCTTCGCGTTCACTATGCAACCACGCTACTTCATTGGGTTGAGCGTTTTGAAAAGAACCGTGACAAAGTTGTTGAGATGTATGATGAGAAATTTGCGCGCATGTGGGAGTTTTATCTGATCTCATGCGAGTTGATGTTCCGTACGGGTTCGCAACATGTTTTTCATATGCAGCTCTCTCGCAGCAGAACAGGGGCACCGGTTGTTCGGGATTATATTACCGATACGCAACGCGAACTTGAGAAGCTAGAGAAGAAACTCAAGCTGGAGCTTTAAGATTTGAAGCGCTTCTTATTCATATTATCTGTTTTGATTATGAGTAAGGTTTCGTTTGGGGTTTCTCACAAAGCGCACGCACAAAATCAGGCTTGTGATCTGGCGTTGGTTTTGGCGATGGATGCTTCTTCCAGCATTAATGCAAAAGAATATGACCTTCAATTAAAGGGGATGGCTACAGCCCTTCTTGATAAGGAAGTGACCGAAGCCATTTTGTCCTTGGGTGGCATGTATATGGCTGCCTTTGAATGGAATGGCAGAACAAATCAGAAGATGCTCTTCAATTGGTCTCAGCTTAATACCGAAGCTGATATTTTTGCCTTGGCTCAAGCGCTTGCGACCCATGAGCGAAATTCTGAGAAATCTCCTACAGCTTTAGGATCTGCGCTTGGTTTTGCGCATCGTCTTTTTCCGCAATTGCCAACCCAATGTCTTCGGCAGGTTGTTGATGTCTCAGGCGATGGTCTTAATAATGAAGGCATAACCCCAGAAAAAGTTTATGCGCTATGGGACTTTTCAAAAATTACCGTCAATGGTCTTGCTATAAAAGGCAGTGATCCCTTGCATGATAACATTCATCAAGACATTGATCATTATTATAGGCAAAAGGTTTTGCACGGGAATGCTTCATTTCTGGTGATTGCAGAAAATTTTGAAAGCTTTGAAGAAGCCATGACAAAGAAGCTTCTCAAGGAGATCGTGCCAGGTGCCGTCGGCAGCCTGCAATGATGCTATCGCTTTTGTTTTGAACTTCTGGAAACAAACATCATAGCCGCTGCAAGTGCAGGAAATAACGGGTTTGATTTTTTACGTTGCATGATATCCCTCATTCGGTAATCTACAGTTTTAACAATACTGACCATGGTTTAATATGGTTAAACGAACCTTAACTTAATTTTTAAAATTGTAGGAATGTTCTCATGTCTTCTCAACAGGAAAAAGCAAAGCTGTTTCAATCGCTTCATGTTAAGGGAGATCCAATTGTTCTTTACAACATATGGGATGCAGGCAGTGCAAAAGTTGTTGAAGAAGCTGGTGCCAAAGCCTTGGCAACAGGAAGCTGGCCTGTAGCAGTCGCTCAAGGGTATGGCGACGGCCACAACATTCCCATGGAAGATGCAATTGCCAACGTAAGCCGCATTGTGAACGGTACGGATTTGCCTGTCACGCTAGACTTTGAAGGTGCGTATAGTGTTGATGAAGATGGCATCAAGGCAAATATAACCACGGCTCTGGATGCTGGTGTTATTGGATTTAATTTTGAAGACCAGGTTGTTGGAGGCGAGGGGCTGCATGATGTTATCTTGCAGGCAAAGCGTGTTGGGGCTGTACGTTCCGCCATCGACGCAAGCGGCGTTGATGCCTATTTAAATGCCAGAACAGACTTGTTCTTGAAAACCAATCCAAAAGACCATGATGAGGTCATGCTGGGCGAGGCGATTGAACGTGCCAAAGCTTATGAGATTGCAGGTGCTAGTGGTTTCTTTGCGCCTGCTTTGTTGGATGAAGCGCTTATTGGAAAACTGTGTGAAGCGATTAATCTGCCAGTTAATATTATTGCAATTCCTGGATGTCCGCCAAAATCAAGATTGGCAGAACTCGGTGTTGCGCGTATCAGCTATGGACCCGTGCCATATCGCCAGGTGATGAAGGTTTTGGGCGAAGGTGCCAAAGAAGCTTTTGCCTGAACGTGTGGATTGCTTGCCAAAGCCGTTACATTTCACGTGATATGCTTTAGATTTAAATTTTAGAATCAACCGGAAATGATTGATGCAGACTTATCTTGATCTCATGTCGCACGTGCTTGAAAACGGAACTGACCGTGGTGACCGTACGGGTACGGGTACGCGTTCTGTTTTTGGATATCAAATGCGGTTTGATCTGAGCAAAGGCTTTCCGGTTACGACGACAAAGAAACTGCATTTGCGCTCGATTATTATTGAGCTTCTATGGTTCCTGCGTGGCGAAACTAATGTGAAATGGTTGCAAGAGCGTGGTGTTTCGATTTGGGATGAATGGGCGGATGAAAATGGTGAGCTTGGGCCTGTTTATGGATATCAATGGCGTTCCTGGCCAACACCTGATGGCGGCAGCATTGACCAGATTAAGGGATTGATAAAGAGCCTCAAGGAAAATCCTAATTCACGTCGTCATATTGTGAGTGCGTGGAACCCCGCCCTGGTTGATGATATGGCATTGCCGCCTTGCCATACGATGTTCCAGTTTTATGTGGCAGACGGGAAATTATCCTGTCAGCTTTATCAGCGATCAGCTGACATCTTTTTGGGCGTTCCTTTTAACATTGCATCTTATGCGCTTCTTACCATGATGTTGGCGCAGGTTTGTGATTTGGAAGTCGGTGACTTTGTGCATACATTTGGTGACGCGCATTTGTATCATAACCATTTTGAGCAGGCGAAAGAGCAATTGTCGCGTGAACCGCTTGCACTTCCGTCGATGAAAATAAACCCTGATGTAAAAGACATCTTTGAGTTTAACTTCGAGGATTTCACGCTGGAAGGTTATGAAGCGCATCCAAATATAAAGGCTCCGATTGCAGTATGACCGAACTTACCATTTGCCACGTTGTTGCGATTGCAAAGAATAACGTCATTGGCATGGATGGCGACATGCCATGGAAACTCTCAACGGACCTGAAACGTTTCAAGCGTGATACGATGGGTAAGCCTATCATTATGGGACGCAAGACATTTGAAAGTATTGGCAGAGCGCTTCCAGGGCGGTTGAATATTGTGATTTCGCGTTCGGAATTTATTGCGGATGATATCGTACATGCAAATAGTATAGAGGCGGCGCTTTTCTTGGCAGAAGGTTGGGCGAAGGAAAACAGTGCAGAAGAAATTTGCGTTATTGGTGGTGGCCAGATTTATGCAGCAACCTTGCCAATGGCGAGCAAGCTTTATGTGACACATGTGATGGCTGAACCTGACGGTGATACGGTTTACCCGGTTATCAAGGATGCAGAATGGCGCCCGATTGAGCGTGAGGAAGTGCCGATTGGCGAAAAAGACACAGCAGAAACACTTTATGTTGTTTATGAACGTGTTTAAATGTTGATTCTGATAAGCTTTGCAAAAGCATGTTTTTATTGAATTTTTTGTGAAAACTCTGATTTATCTTAACTGTTGTGTCGAATAGCTGATTTGCATCATTGAAAGCAGGGCCTTGCATCCCTATAACCAGTACAGATTTAATTTTTCCGATTGATAAAGGATTCTAGATGCCTTGGAGTAATCAAAGTGGTGGAGGCGGTGGCCCTTGGGGCGGCGGCGGAAACAATGGCAATAATAATGGCGGTGGCGGCGGCCCTTGGGGCGGCGGCGGTGGTAACAACCGTCCACCCAATAATAATGGCGGCGGTGGTCAAGGTGGTGGACAGCCACCCGATTTGGACGAGATCATTCGCCAAGGACAAGACAAGCTGAAAAAGGCCATGCCTGGTGGCGGTGGCTTTAATGCAGCGACTGGCCTGATAGGTGTTGTTGTTCTGGCAGGTCTTTATTTGACACAAGCATTTTACACCATTCAGGAAGATCAACTTGGTGTCGAATTGCGCTTTGGTAAACCGAAGCCAGAAGTGTCTGCTGCGGGTCTGCATTTTCACCTTTGGCCAATTGAAACTTATGAAATCGTTCAAACCAGTGAGAAGCAGATCAATGTGGGTGGTACAGGCCGAAGTGCTACATCTGGCTTGATGCTTTCTGGTGACCAAAACATTGTTGATGTGACTTTCTCAGTTCTGTATCAGGTGGTCTCGCCAAACGATTATCTCTTCAATGTAAGTGATCCTGAAGGCATGGTTCGTCAAGTTGCTGAAAGTGCGATGCGTGAAGTGGTTGGCAAACGTCCTGCTGATGACGCACTTCGTAATGACCGTGATGGTATTGCGGAAGAAGTTCGCTCTATCACTCAATCTACGCTTGAGAGCTACGGTACAGGTATTCAGGTTAACGGCTTGAAACTGGAAGATGTTGCGCCGCCTCGTGAAGTGGCTGACTCATTTGACGAAGTTCAACGTGCTGAACAAAATGAAGACCAGTTCATTGAAGAAGCAAACCGCTATTCAAACAGGGTTTTGGGTGCTGCGCGTGGTGAAGCTGCTCAAATTCTTGAAGATGCAGCCGCTTACAAAAGCCGCGTTGTTGAAGAAGCCAAGGGTGAAGCACAGCGCTTTATCTCTGTATATGATGAATATGCAAAAGCTCCTGAAGTAACTCGTAAACGTCTTTTCCTTGAGACCATGGAAAAAGTATTGGGTGACGCAAATAAGGTGATTGTTGAACAGGGTCAGGGTCAAGGCGTTGTTCCGTATCTGCCTCTACCAGAGATCAACAATCGTCGTACACCTGCACCTGCAACGACAACACAGGGAGCGAACTAATGGCTAATCGTGCACCTTTTTTCCTGGTGATATTTGCACTGGGCGCATACATTCTTTTTAACTCTCTCTTCGTTCTTAACGAACGCGAGCAGGCAATTGTTCTACGTTTTGGGGAAATCCAAAGAGTGGAGACTGAACCGGGGCTTTATTTTAAAGCGCCGCTTTCGTTTGCGGGTCTTGATAGCGTGCAAATCATCGAAGACCGTCTTTTAAGATTTGACCTCGATGATATGCGTGTTCAGGTTTCTGATGGTAAGTTTTATGAAGTGGATGCGTTTCTGACGTATCGTATTTCAGACGCTACACGCTTCCGCCAGCAGGTTTCGGGCAGTATTCAACTGGCAGAGCAGCGTTTGAGAACACGTTTTGACTCAGCACTTCGTGGTGTTTACTCATTGCGCGGTTTTGAATCAGCCCTTTCAGAAGAGCGTCAGGAAATGATGCGTGAGGTACGCAATCAACTGCGCCCTGATGCAACATCTCTCGGCTTAACTATCGATGATGTTCGTATTCGTCGTACGGATTTGACAGCTGAAGTTTCCGACCAGACATTTGCTCGAATGAATGCGGAGCGTCTTGCGGTTGCTGAAAGACTGCGAGCACGTGGTCAGGAAGCGGCTCGTCGTATTCGTGCGCGTGCTGATCGTCAGGTCATTGAGATCAAGGCGGAAGCGCAGCGTGATGGTGAAATTCTTCGTGGTGAAGGTGAAGGTGAGCGTAACGGTATCTTTGCAGATGCGTTTGGCCGTGACCCGGAATTCTTTGAATTCTATCGTTCAATGAGCGCTTATAGCGAAGCACTTAAAGAAAGCGGTACGACCATGGTTCTTTCACCGGATTCCGAATTCTTCAGGTTCTTCCAGAACCCAACAGGTGTTCCGCGTCCAAGTGGTCAGTAAACATAAAAATATGCAATCAGGTCAGATGTTATGTCTGACCTGATTGTCGGAATTGGTCTTGTTTTTGTCATCGAAGGCTTGCTGTATGCGGCCTTTCCCAATGCTATGCGAAAAATGGTTGAGGACATAACCAAGCTGCCAGATAGTAACATAAGAACAATGGGGCTGTTTGCCCTTGTTATTGGTGTTGTCATTGTCTGGTTTGTGCGTGGCTAATATCAGTTTGCTTGCAACTATTCCTAAACTATCCACGTTCTTTAAATAACGACTTTTACAAGACTGCGTGAATTGAGAAATTTTTTCATACAAATGCCTGTTTTGATGATAAAAGTAGTTTGAATTTTTTAGCGGGTTATTGTTTATACCCGCACCTAATAAATGGAGGGTCTTCATGATCTCTAGAAATATTTTCAAATCGGCGCTTAAGCTTCCTGTAGCACTTGCACTTGCAACAGCACTCGTAGCTGCTCCATCAATTACAACGCCTGCTTCAAGTTATGTACATGCACAGGGACCCGCTTCTGTTGCAGACTTGGCAGAAGGCCTGATGTCTGCCGTTGTTAATATTTCTACCTCACAAAAGGTTGCAGATCGCGGAAATCGTAGAAACCTTCCAATACCTAAAGTGCCGGAAGGTTCGCCTTTTCAGGAATTCTTTGATGATCTTTTCCCACGTGGAGAAGGGGGAGAAAATGGAAATCGTGGACAATCTCCTAGAACGCGCAGTTCGCTAGGGTCCGGGTTTGTATTGGATGCCAGTGGTATCATTATTACAAACAACCATGTGATTGCGGATGCAGATGAAATCACGGTCAACTTTAGTGATGGTTCAAAGCTTGATGCAGAGCTTGTAGGAACAGATCCAAAAACAGATATCGCTGTTTTACGCGTCAAGCCAGAAACGCCTCTAACGGCTGTATCTTTTGGTAATTCAGACAAGGCTCGCATTGGTGATTGGGTGATGGCAATTGGTAATCCGTTTGGCCTTGGTGGTACGGTAACATTGGGTATCGTATCTGCGGTTGGACGTGACATTAGTTCAGGCCCATATGATAACTTTATTCAGACAGATGCTTCGATTAACCGTGGTAACTCTGGTGGGCCATTGTTTAACATGGCTGGTGAAGTTGTGGGCATTAACACCGCTATTATTTCGCCTTCAGGCGGTTCAATTGGTATTGGTTTCTCAATTCCAGCTAATCTTGCAACGAAGGTTGTGGATCAACTTGTAGAGTTTGGCGAAACACGCCGTGGCTGGTTGGGTGTTCAAATCCAAACTGTGACCGATGAAATTGCTGAAAGCCTGGGGCTTGAAGAAGCGTCTGGTGCGCTGGTTAGCGGCGTTGTCAAAGACGGTCCTGCAGAAAAAAGCGGCGTTCTTTCTGGTGATATTATTCTTGAGTTCGACGGTAAAAAAGTAGCAGAGATGCGCGACCTGCCGATCATTGTTGCGGATACGGCTGTTGAAAAAGAAGTAGATGTACTTGTTCTTCGCAAAGGCGAAAAGCAAACAATTGGCGTCACACTTGGTCGTCTGGAAGATGGTGAGAAGAAACTTGCATCACTTTCTACAGGTAAAGACCCTGAGGATAATAAGCCTGAAAGCAAAACTTTACTTGGCCTTCAGCTATCTGAAATTGATGATAAAACGCGCGAAGAAGCAAAACTTGCTGATGATCTAAAAGGCCTTATCATTAATGAAGTTGAAGGCGGTTCTGCTGCTCAAGATAAGGGCATTCAAAAAGGCGAAGTGGTTGTTCAAATTGGTCAAGAGCCTGTTGAAACACTTGCGGACGCTGAAAAACAACTCGCTGATCTAAAAGAACAGGGGCGCAAAAATGCACTGCTCATGGTTGCATCACCAACAGGCGATATTCGCTTTGTTGTTGTTGTAATTGAGTAAGTTTTAAATCAAAAAATGAATTTGGAAAAGGGCGGTTTATCTGCCCTTTTTTATTGGATTTTCGATAGCATAAAATAAATGTGGTTTAAGATGTGGATGCGTGTTTGGCACCAAAGGATGGTCAAAATCTTTGGTTGGAATTCTCTCCATTCCGATACGCTCCATCACAGCAAATGAATTTTTATTATCTTTGACGGCAAAGGAGACGATTTCTTCCAAGCCTAATGCGGTAAAGCCAAAGTCTAGTAGTTTGAGCGATGCTTCTGTCACATATCCTTTACCCCAGAACTGAGGTGCAAGGCGCCAGCCGATTTCTATGCTGTCACCTTCAAGCCCATCCTCTGAATGTGCCTTGGCCAATCCGCAAAAACCGATACACTCACCCGTGGTTTTTATCTCCAAGGCAGTAAAGCCAAAGCCATCTTTTTCAATGCCCGATATTAAATCATCCATCATTTTATCAGAAGCTTCACGGGTTCTGCGAAATGGGAAAAACGCCATGACTTTTTCATCTGAGTTAATGAGATGGAAAAGCTCACGATCATCTTCTTTCCAGTTGCGGATGATTAATCTTTCGGTCTCGAGATAAAAATCAGTCATGGTATTAAACGCTTAGGTTTGTTAAATGGCAGGCATGAAACTTGATGAAGACATTATTCTGATTGCAGGGCCAACGGCAAGTGGCAAAACCTCTGCAAGTATTAAGCTTGCGCAGGCAAATGATGCGGTGATCCTTAATGCGGATTCCATGCAGGTCTATGAGGATTTGCGGATTATATCTGCGCGTCCTTCTGATGAAGAAATTTCACAAGCACCGCATTTTTTGTTTGGTCATAGAAGTGGGGCAGAAGCTTATTCTGTTGCGCATTGGCTTGATGATGTGCGTCCTTTGTGTCAAAAGTTTACAGCACAAAAACGCAAAATGATCTTTGTCGGTGGAACCGGGCAATATTTCAATGCGCTTTTGGACGGTATTTCGCCAATGCCTGATATCAAACCTGAAATTCGTAACAAGATACGTTCCATGGTGGATGTATCATCGCAAGAATTGCATACAATGTTGGATGAAAAAGCAGCCAAGGAGTTGCGCCCAAGTGACCGTCAGCGCATTACGCGCGCGCTTGAAGTTTATCAATCCACGGATAAGTCCATTATTGATTGGCAGGCTGAAAAAGGTGTTCCACTTGTTTCTGAATATGTCAGCGTGAAGAAGTATCTTGTTATGCCGCCAAGAGCCGAAATTCATGACCGCATTAATCGCCGGTTCGACCTCATGGTAGAAGAGGGAGCCTTGCAAGAAATTGAAACTCTGCTCAAAAAGAATTTTCCAATGGATGCACCCGTCATGAAAGCCATCGGCGTTCCCCAATTGGCAGCACATCTGGCTGGCGAGATGACCTTGGATGAAGCCATCGAAAAAGCCAAAGCCGCTACACGGCAGTATGCGAAGCGGCAGAGTACGTGGTTTAATAATTCGTTTGGTGAGGGGTGGGAGATATTCTAAAGCAACATTAGCTAAAGTTTGGTTGATTTGGCCATGTATTAATATAGCTTGTCCTTTAGAAGAGTAGTGGGTGGAGCGGGCAGTTGCGTAATATATTTTTTGTGGTTTTGAGTGCGCTATTTTTTAGTGCACCAACTTATGTGATTGCTCAGGAAAAAATTTCTGACCAAAATTTTGATGAGCGCCATTCCAGTTTGGCCGTATCAGGTGTAAACGCCACCCTTTCATTTGGCTATCAGTATATAGATACTGGCGTTGAGGATGTTTTTGATTTTAGTCCCTTACCTAATGCCATAGACCAAGCTAATGCTGTCACATTTAATTTTCCCCGAGAAAACGAGTTTCAAGGTGGCTTTATAGAAGGCTCAATCACATTTCCAATAAGTGAGTCTGTAGGGTTTCAGCTTGATGGATTATATTCCAGGCAATCTTCTAATCTAGATCGCGACCTAGATGTTTTTGGTGGAGGGGCACATTTATTTTGGCGTGATCCTGAGAGAGGACTTTTGGGAATATACGGGCAATATATTGAATATGATGATATAGCGGAGAATTATCAAATTGGTCTCGAGGGACAGCTTTACCGTGAAAATTTTAGTCTTGAGTTTTTTACTGGACTCGACAATCTGGAAGTTACTAGTCAATCTACCATAACTAGTTTCATTGATTTCGCTCAACCTGGTATAGGTAGTTTGCCTCCTATTTTTCCTACTTCAAGAATTGTCCAAACTACAATTGATGATGATTTTTATATAGCAGAAGCGATTGCTGCGTTCTATCCAACAGAGAATTTGAGAATTGCTGCTGGTATTACCTATGGTTTCGAAAAAACAAGTTTCGTAACTGGTTTAGAATGGAAACCAGCAGATAAATTGTCTTCAAGTTTGTTCGTAGATGCACAATTTGGCGAAGATATAAATGCTGTAAGAGCGGGTATAAAATTTGATTTTAACCAAAATAGTAAATCCCTCATTATGCAGCATAGAGAGGGTAATATTCAAAACAGGCTACTCAACAATTCAGCGTCGTTGGCGAGTTGTATAGATAGTTTTGAGATTAATGGTTTTATTGATCCCGCTAGAGAACCAATAATGATTACTCCTGTTGCCCCTAGTCCTACTGGTATTCCTTTACCTACAACTATTACCTTTGAACCAAGTACTTTAGTAGATGGCTGTGACATAAGATTAAATCGGTAACCACAATATAATACTACTTGTGCAGCTAATCGTTAGATTTAGGGACTTTGAAAATTATCTACTCAATTCCCCATTGACGAAATCGAATCTCGTGTTAATGTTCTCGAGTAATTTTAAGGGTGACTGATACAATGTCGAAAAAACTCGTGGTGGTGATGGTGCGTATACGCGGGATGGTTTGATAAACCATCGCGAAAGCAGCGTATACGCCGA
>CALAIO010000034.1 GCA_937923355.1 uncultured Rhizobiaceae group bacterium
GGCCGTAAAAGAAGCCGTCTTCCCATTCGCACGCTTCCCGGGCGTGGACATCTTGCTTGGGCCAGAAATGCGCTCAACAGGTGAAGTAATGGGACTCGATACCGATTATCCAATGGCCTATGCCAAGGCTGTTCTTGGGGGCGGCATGAAATTGCCAACTGATGGCACTATTTTCATCTCTGTCAAAGACAGTGACAAGGAAGGTGTTTTGCCTGCCGCCAAAACCTTTGCCAAGCTTGGCTTCAACCTGATGGCTACAGGCGGCACGCAACGTTTCCTTGCTGAAAACGGACTGGAATGCAAACGCATCAACAAGGTTCTGGAAGGTCGTCCGCACATCGAAGATGCCATCCACAACGGCCAGGTGCAATTGGTCATCAACACGACCGAAGGCGCAAAGGCACTGTCAGACTCGCGTTCTCTCAGACAAGCAGCTCTTAAAACCCGCACTGCGCACACCACAACGCTAACAGCAGCCGTAGCTATGTCGGAATCCATGGAAGCATTAAGCAAGCGCGAGATGGAAGTGAGATCTTTGCAAGAATATTTGGGATAGTTTTTTTCATCTGCGGAAAACTAAAAAGCCCTGAGCAAAACTCAGGGCTTTATTTTCTTGTCAATTTATAAAAACTCACTCAGCTGGAGCAAGCAATGCCTTCCAAAGAATTGCACCCAGTGCAGCACCTACAAGAGGTGCTGCCCAGAACACCCAGACTTGTGAAAGCGCAGGTGTCTCCGCAAAGAAAGCAACAGCCAGTGAGCGAGCCGGGTTGACCGAAGTATTACTCACTGGAATTGAGATCAAGTGAATAAGTGTCAGACCCAGACCAATTGAAATCGGTGCAAATCCTGCCGGAACCAGTTTACTGGTTGAACCCAGAATAATGATCAGGAAGAAAGCAGTCATGACGACTTCTGCGATAATGACAGCCATCAAGCCAAACTGGCCTGGAGATAATTCTCCAAAGCCGTTGGAAGCAAATCCGCCTGTTCCAGAGAAATCGCCCTTGCCTGAAACGATCAAATAAAGAACGAGTGCGCCCAAGGTACCGCCAACAACCTGTGCGATCACATAGGGAAAGAAATCCTTCCATTCAAACTTGCCCGCAACTGCGAGGCCAAGTGAAACGGCTGGATTAAAATGTCCACCTGAAATACCGCCAACGGCATAGGCCATTGTTAAAACGGTCAAACCAAACGCGAGTGAAACACCCATGAGACCAATACCAACTTCCGGGAAGCCAGCGGCCAATACGGCACTGCCACACCCGCCTAGAACCAACCAAAAAGTACCAAACGCTTCTGCTGCTAGTTTATTTCCCATAACATCCCTCCAGATTTTGAGAATCACAATACTTTAACTTTACCCTACGGAACAGATTTATCAAAATTGACCCAGCAAACAAAAAACGCCCTGTTGAAAACAACAGGGCGTTAAATACTACTAATCTATGGAAGGTTCTTAAGAGAACCAGCCTTTAACCTTGCCCCAAAGAGATTTGGCAGGCGCAGCTTCTACTGCTGCACCTTGAACAGGCTCAGCACCTTTGAGTTCTGGTAATGGCTCACTTTCAAAGTGCTCTTCATCTGCTTGCACTTCAGCTTTTTGAATAGTCTCAGGTGTGAAAGTTGATGAAAACGACTTGAGCATTGCAAGTGTATTAGGACCCGCCATACCATCTGCGACCAATCCATTGAGATCCTGAAATGCCATGACGGCTTTTTTGGTGCCCTGACCAAAAATACCATCGGCTCCGATTGCCAAATCTTCCTGAAGCGACTTTACTGCCTGGCCTCGAGACCCAACGCGTAATAATACAAGTTCATGCAAGCCCATTGCTGTAAAAGTATCAGGACCAGCAATGCCATCGACCGCCAAGTCGTTTGCTTCTTGAAATTCTTTCACTGCTTTTTGCGTACCCGGTCCAAAATCGCCATCTGCACCAATGCCTAATTTTTCTTGTAAGCGCTTAACTGGAGCGCCCTTCATTCCACGTTTTAAAATTGACATTAAATATCTCCCTTTTGTTATTATTAAAATATTATCGCCGTCTGCATCGATAGCCTGATTTGCAATATTTCCAAAGTCTGAATTTTAAATATCAGGCCCTACTTCAAGCTTGCTGCCATCGGTAAAGCGTGAAAATCTGAATCGCGTCATATCGTGCCCAGATGGCTTTTCTTGAACCATTTCTGAAAGGATTTTTCCAAATCCCGGACCAATACCAAAACCATGCCCACTCATACCTGTTGCAATAATAAGCCCCTGCAAAGTTGGCACGCGATCCACAATAGGCACAATATCAGGCATGGCATCAATCATGCCTGCCCAAGCATTTTTAATTTGTGGCTTACCAACAGAAGGAAAGCGCTTAGCAAAATTCTCACGTATGGTTTCCACTTGCTTTAAATTAGGTTTTGGATCAAGCACACGCATTTTTTCAAACGGTGAAACTTCATCACCTGCCCAGTTTCGTTTTGTACTCCAGGCATCAGGGAACCCTTTTGGTGCATAGGGTTTAAAAGTAATATCGGGCAAATGCGCAGTAGCAACCGGAAGATATTTCCAGAAATTTCTAAACGAATCGCGGCCAATATAACAATCGCTTCTCGCGCCTCCTGCAAGATTATATCCACCATCATTACGTCGTCTGAATGCGAGGTTTTCATCAGCTGCATTGCCTCCATAAAACTCTGGCAAAGCATCCGTCTGACAAACTGTAGAACGCACACTAAGCTGCGGAATGTGTATGCCGTGATGTTTGGCAAACAAAGAAGACCATGCACCAGCCGCAAGCAGAACCTGCTCGCATTTGATAATGCCTTGCTCGGTTACAACGCCTTGAACCTTACCACCAGCAATATCCAGAACACGCACCGCACAATTTTCAAGAATGGAAACACCTTCCGAGTGCGCAAGTTCGGCAATTGCCGGAATTGCCTGCCAGGCTTCCGCGCGCGCATCGTTTGGCGTGTGCGTCGCACCAACCCACTCATGAGCCCCTTGCCCGCGTTGATTGCGATCAATCAGTTTATCAACTTCGGACTTTGACAAAATTCTTGTATCAAGCTGACATTCTTTTGCAGTTTCAAGCCATTCTGCACGTTTTTCCAGCTTAGCTTCGGTGCTTGCCAGATAACAAATCCCGCCGCGTTTGAAGCCGGTGCGTCCGCCTACTTCCTTGTCTGTTTGTTCCCACAGTCTGGTTGCTTCCATCATGATGGGAAGCTCTGCACGATCTCTTCCGTGCTGCCTGATCCAACCCCAATTTCTGGAAGACTGTTCACAGGCGATGCGTCCTTTTTCGCAAACCAGCACCTTTAGCCCATCTCGGTTCATATAAAGCGCTGCAAAAAGGCCAATCACGCCGCCACCAATAATCACTACATCAACCTCCTCAGGCAATGTATCAGAAAATTGAATTGGCTTGCTGGATTGAACAGGACCAGTTGGGTGTGCATGAATATTCATGGTTTCATATTCAAACAATTATTATAAATTGAACAGGGAAAATTTGATTTTCTCCAAAATCATAAAACATCTGGTAAAATCCATAATTTGTATGCTATTAATACTACCGAATAAATGTACGGCTCCGGAATTAAACAGCTGGGGGCCGTTTTCTTTTTGCCAAACGCCAGAAACAGAACCATTTATGTTCAGCGTAACGGATGAAAGTAGGTAAAAAATGGAAAAAGTTCCAATGACTGCTGCGGGCCATGTAGCACTCCAAGAAGAATTGAAAAGACGTCAGTCAGTTGATCGCCCAGAAATTATTGCCGCTATTGCAGAAGCACGCGCGCATGGAGATCTATCAGAAAACGCTGAGTATCATGCTGCGAAAGAGCAACAAAGCCTTAATGAAGGTCGTGTTTCAGAGCTGGAAGATATTCTATCACGCGCAGAAATCATCGATGTGAGCAAACTTTCTGGTGATACAGTAAAATTCGGCGCCACAGTTGAACTTGCGGATGAAGATACAGA
>CALAIO010000035.1 GCA_937923355.1 uncultured Rhizobiaceae group bacterium
TGGAATTTGCAAGGAGTTTGATTGAATAAGCGTATCATATTGCTCCCAAACCCAACGGCGAGAACACATGTCTGGCGACCCAAGAATTTTGAGCATTGCAGCGTTATAGTCTTCAACCGCTTCAACATCACTTGCATCAAGACCAGAATGAACACCCGGTTCAATATAAGGGCGGTCATACTCTGGCGCTTCATCACCAAGTTCTTTGATTGGAAGATTGGCAACTTCTTCGCCTTGGTGGAGAACGCTAAAACGAAGGTCGTCTGTTGTTTTGCCTACGATGGCAAAATCCAAACCCCACTTAACAAAGATAGCTTTCGCTTCTTCTTCCTTGGAAGGTTCCAACACCATCAACATGCGTTCCTGGCTTTCAGAAAGCATCATCTCATAGGCAGACATGTTTTCTTCACGCACTGGGACAAGATCAAGATTAAGCTCAACGCCCAGATTGCCTTTTGCCCCCATCTCAACTGCAGAACACGTAAGGCCAGCAGCGCCCATGTCCTGAATGGATATGATTGCTCCTGTCTTCATCAGTTCAAGACAAGCTTCAAGCAGGCACTTCTCAGTGAAAGGATCACCCACTTGAACGGTAGGGCGCTTCTCTTCAATGTCTGCACCAAATTCAGCCGATGCCATGGTTGCACCACCAACCCCATCACGGCCTGTTTTTGCACCCAGATACACAATCGGTAGGCCGACACCTTTGGCTTCTGAATAGAAAATCGCATCAGTTTTGGCGATGCCAGCTGCAAATGCGTTAACGAGAATATTGCCATTGTAGCGAGAGTGGAAATTGACTTCTCCGCCCACGGTTGGAACACCAAACGAGTTGCCGTAGCCACCAACTCCTGCCACAACGCCGGAAACCAAATGCCGCGTTTTTGGATGGTCAGGAGAACCAAAACGAAGCGCATTCATTGCAGCGACAGGGCGCGCACCCATGGTAAAGACATCGCGCAAAATGCCGCCAACACCCGTTGCAGCACCTTGGTAGGGTTCAATGAAGGAAGGGTGGTTGTGACTTTCCATTTTAAAGATAACCGCTTCACCGTTGCCAATATCAACAACACCAGCGTTTTCACCCGGTCCACAAATCACGCGAGGGCCTTCGGTTGGCAGTGTCTTTAGCCATTTCTTTGAAGATTTATAAGAGCAATGCTCATTCCACATTGCAGACCAAATCCCAAGCTCAGTATAGCTTGGCTCGCGCTCAGTGAGCTCCAGAATTTTCTGATACTCATCAGGCGTAATGCCATGCTCGGAAATCAGATCTTCAGTAATGGGGTAATTGTTTTCAACGGTCATTGTGTGTCCGAAACTTTGTTGTCGTAAATAATTGCTAGACTGCCTAAAAACAGGATTAGTATAACAATAGCAGCAATGATGGGTGCTACGCCGCTAAATCCGTTTAGGCTGTAATTCAGGAAATCGTATGGGTATTCACCTGTAATGGCAGCTTTGACATAGGTGAAAACCAGAAATGCCATCGGGAAGAGAATAAACTTGTAAAGGTCACTCCATTTTAAGGCACCGATATGTTTGCTCGTGAACCAGAAAAGAGTGAATAAAACAGGCGTAATATAGTGCTTGATGATGTTTGTAATGACATCAATGCCTTGCGGATGATGAGTTGCAGACAAGAGCAGGTGATATACAATCATCACCATGATGATTGAAGTCAGCCCTTTCGTGCAGCTGACGGGCGAACTCAACTTCGTCCAGCCAAAAAACAGATCAAGGTATATCAATACGAGAAGA
Organism: uncultured Rhizobiaceae group bacterium; assembly: GCA_937923355.1. Next base: position 1,762 of record CALAIO010000035.1, read on the forward strand.
ATATTCGTCCAGTTTGTAAAAAACGAGAAGTAATGAAACATGGCACCAAAAAGGCTACGTCCGTCATTCATTTGGTTTACCGTAGTTGTATAGAACGTGATAACGACAGCAGCAGCACCAAGCACAAGGCCGAGCAGGGCAAACATCCTTGAAGCTTGGGTTAAGTGCATTGCGTTTCACCTTTGCTCCAGCGATTTATGTCACCAAGAATTCTTGTTCCTTCAGCACTATTCAGCAAGGGGCCAAAGGCATTGATATTGGTAAACTTGCCGCTTGCTGTAGTTCCTTTTTGTTCAGCCTGAACCACAAGCAGGGGTAATCCTCCCGGGTTTTTCCGTGGCACCAGCAAAAGACGCGGTTGCCCTGCAAAGGAAGTTACCTCATTGGCCATGCGATAAGGTTTGAATGCCTTATCACCAGATTTAAACCAGCATTTCTGGGCAACCCTGGCAATGTTTGCAACGGCTGTTTCAGGTTTTTGTTTGGTATTTAATGAAGTTGTCAAAGGCGGTGATTTTGCCTGACATGCAGCAACGGTTAGGACACCAGCGAGAACCATGAATTTTCCCGCATTGCTTTTCATTACGCAGCCTCACCAGCGACAACATTAAGCGCACTGGCAAAAAGTGCACGACCCTGATCTCCACCGTGATCTGCTTCAATCAGGTTTTCAGGATGAGGCATCATACCCAGAACATTGCCTGCCGCATTGGTAATACCAGCTATGTCATTGATGGACCCATTTGGGTTTGTGCCTTCAGCGTAACGGAAAGCAACCTGGGCGTTATCTTCAATTTGTTTAAGCGTTTCACTGTCCGCAAAATAATTGCCATCATGGTGCGCAACCGGGCAGGGGATGACCTGACCTTTCTCATATTGGTTGGTGAAAACGGTCTCTGCATTTTCAACGCTCAACTTGACCGTAGTACAAACAAAGCGAAGCCCAGCATTGCGCATTAGAGCGCCAGGCAAAAGGCCAGCCTCTGTTAAAATTTGAAAGCCATTACATACGCCCAGAACACGGACACCTTGCTGGGCTCGCTTCGCGATCTCTTGCATAACAGGCGAACGCGCCGCAATTGCGCCAGAGCGAAGATAATCTCCG
>CALAIO010000036.1 GCA_937923355.1 uncultured Rhizobiaceae group bacterium
CGCATCAGATTAATATTTCCAGTGTCTGGCCTTGGAGATTAGAAAGTCCCTGAAAACCTGAAGTTTTGCAGAAGAGCGCATTTCTGCCGGATAGCAGAAGTAAGTATCAAATTCAGGTACTTCTTCAACATCACCCATAAGCTGAACGAGCGCATGCCGGTCTTCTACGATATAATCAGGTAATACGGCGATGCCGCCACCTTCTTCGCATACACGGCGCAAAGCGCGCAGATTATTCACCTGAAAGGTTGCTTCACGCTTTTTATTGCCTTCCATGCCTGCGTTTAAAAGCCAGTTCATTTCTGACAGATAATTGGGGGCATTATCGCCATAGGCAATGAGGCGATGGTCTTTAAGATCGTCAAGGCTTGCAGGTTGGCCATATTTCTTGATGTAGCTTGGTGCTGCGTAGACATGCAAATGCACTGTGAAGAGTTTACGTTGTATGAGATCCGGGTTTTTGGGCTGGCGCAGGCGAATAGCACAATCAGCTGCACGTGTTACCAAATCAAGTTCTTCGTCCGCCAAAATCACTTCCAGATGAACATCGGGATAAAGATTGATGAACTCATGAATACGCGTTGTAAGCCAACCTGTGCCAAGACCAACGGTTGTGGTGACTTTCAGGTTTCCTTCTGGTCGCTCAGTGGAATCCGTCAATTTGGATTGAACTGCATCCAGTTTTAACAAAACATCATGGGCAGTTGCATAAAGCGTTTCACCCTGGTCTGTCATGACCAATCCACGTGCATGGCGGTGGAAGAGGGGGACTTTCAAATCACCTTCAAGACTGCTGACCTGACGTGAAATTGCTGATTGGCTAAGATTAAGCTTGTCAGCCGCATGGGTAAAGCTGCCAGCTTCTGCCACCGCATGAAAAATTCGCAGCTTATCCCAGTCCATTCAACCCTCCCGTATCATGGCCTTTTATATTAATTACTCTGCAGCTTCGCTTACGCTTTCCAATTCTGCAAGGTATTTCTCTGCTTCAAGTGCAGCCATACAACCCATGCCAGCGGCTGTAACAGCCTGGCGATAGATATCATCTGTAATGTCACCAGCCGCGTAAACACCAGGGATTTCGGTCGCGGTCGAATCTGGTGCAGACCACAGATAACCAGAATCCTTTTTCTTCAACTTGCCTTCAAACAATTCTGTTTGGGGTGCATGCCCAATAGCGATGAAGACACCATCTGTTTTGTGGTCAGTGATTTCGTCTGTATTGCGGTTCTTGATTTTGACGCCTGTGACAGAGGGTGGAATACTTTGCTCGCCTGTAATTTCTGCAAGTTCACTATCCCAGAGTATTTCTATATTTTCCTTTTTGAAAACGCGTTCCTGCAAAATACGCTCAGCGCGGAATTCGTCTCGGCGATGAACGATTGTTACTTTGGATGCAAGGTTTGAAAGGTAAAGCGCTTCTTCAATGGCTGTATTGCCACCACCCACGACAACAACTTCCTTGCCACGGTAGAAAAACCCATCACAGGTTGCACAAGCAGAAACGCCGAAGCCCATGAAAGTTTGTTCCGAAGGAAGGCCAAGCCATTTTGCCTTTGCTCCTGTGCAGATGATGACTGTATCTGCCGTATACACCGTGCCACTATCGCCAACTGCCTTGAAAGGGCGAACATCGAGATCAACTTCCATAATATGATCATTGATGATGTTGGTGCCAACGTTCTTGGCCTGCTCAAGCATTTGTTCCATCATCCAGGGGCCTTGAACGGCCTCTGCGTAGCCAGGATAATTTTCAACTTCAGTTGTAATCATCAACTGGCCGCCTTGTTCAAGACCAGCAACCAATGTTGGTTCCAGCATGGCGCGGGCACCATATATCGCTGCACTATAGCCCGCAGGGCCAGAACCAATAATAAGCATTTTTGTGTGATGTGTAGACATAAGCTCAACCGTTATTTGTTTCTATACATAGATAACAATCGGGTAGGGCACATTACAAGTGTAGATGGTGCAACACACACAGGTTTGAACACCTGTTGCGTTATTTTATAAAGTTGGAAGACTGGCTGATTTAATCAAAATCAACCAGTTTTTTTAGTTTTTATATTTTTAGTCTCTGAAGTCTCAGCTTCTGCTTTGTCAGAGGTAGGAAGGTCAATCGTATTACTATCATCAATAGCTTTGATTTCCTTGATTTCTGGTCTGCCGTAGTAAAACCCCTGAAGATGGTTACAACCAAGCTTTTTCAAAAGTGTGGCCTGAGCTTTTGTCTCTACCCCTTCGCCAACGGTTACCAAGCCTAAGGAAGAGGCAAGATTAGTAATCGCTTGAATAACAGGTGCTGCGTTCGCTCTTTCGTCGCTGAGTTTGTCAACAAAAGATTTGTCAATTTTGATGCGATCAACATCAAAGTCAGCAATATAAGAAAGAGAAGAATAGCCTGTTCCAAAATCATCAAGCGATACACGAACACCCAAGGCTCTTAACTGACGGATCGTAGCAATTGTTAATTCAGGGTCGATAATCAAAACGCTCTCTGTCATTTCGATTTCCAGACGTTCTGCTGGCAATCCGGAGTATGCAAGTGCGCCCAAAACCGTGTGTATGAAATTTGGTGCTATTATTTGCTTAACGGACACATTAACCGCAATCGAAGCTTCATCTTCCCAGCTTGCTGCTTCAAGACATGCCTGTTTCATTACCCATTCACCGATCGCGATGATGCTGCCTGTTGCCTCAGCTATTGGGATGAAAACATCGGGACCTATATTGCCGTGGGTTGGATGCTGCCATCTTAAAAGAGCCTCCATACCAGCATGTTCGACAGGTTTTTCATTGCCTTTTTCATCAAAATTGACTGATACGATTGGTTGATAAGCAATTTTGAATTGCCCCAGTCTCAAGGCGTTTCTGACATCAAGTTCCAAAATTTTAGTCGATCTGCTTTCTTCATCCATGGTGAAATTAAAGCGATGTTGTGTTGATTTGCCATTGGCCTTTGCGCGGTAAAGTGCAATGTCAGCACGATTGATAAGTTGTGCTATTTCGTCACCGTCTTCTGGCGCGATTACATATCCAACGGATGCACCAATATGGATTTCATTGCCTTCATGGACAAATGGTTCTGCCATTAACTCAACAATTTCTTTGGCGATTTTATCTGTTGTTTCTTTCATGTCAGTATTTTTATTGCGTCTATCACTTGCAAAAGTGAAGGAGAATTCATCTCCGCCAAAGCGTGCAATTGTACATTCATCAGAACGTCTTAGCCCGTTTTCTTCGGCAATTGTCTTTAAGCGATTTGCCACTTCTACCAAGACTGCATCGCCTGAAGCATGGCCCGATGTATCATTAACGGCTTTGAAGTGATCAAGATCAATCAGAAGAATACTAAACTCACGTTCAGAATTTTGCCATCTGTTGAGTTGCTCAGTAAATGTTGAGCGATTGGCTAGGCCTGTTAGTGCGTCATGTTTTGCAAGATAGCGGATGTTTTTCTCTGCTTCCATTGCAGCTGTTGCATCGGCACATATGCCTCTGTATCCAAGAAATTTGCCATTATCCCACTGAGGTTTGCCGCGTGTCATAATCCATTTGATTGAACCGTCCCTGATATCCTTGACGCTTAGTGTAATGTCGTGAAACTCTTCTTTTCTTGAAAGGCAATCCATCAAACGCATAAGATTTTCGTTACATTCTTCTGTTGCATATTGTCGTGCTAACTGCGGGCTGGTAGATTCTTGCAGGCTGTTTATGTCATGCCCCAACATATCCAGAATTTGCTGTGGTACTCTGGTCGCGACCCCATCTGCATTTGTTTCCCATAGCCACTCTGTTGACTGACTTTCATAGTCCTTAAGCAGTAAGTCAATAACATCACTTTTTTCTTTAATGCTTTGTGTGTTTGCAAAGGCAGCGAAGAAAGAACTTGTGCGTTCACTCACTGAAGCAAACATTCCAATAGTCGCAATTACAGAGAAAATGGCAATGCTGAAATCTGCTAATGCACCCGTACGAACACCTGCATGAACTGCAACGACAGTATGGATCGTTCCTGCAATTGCCAACCATGTAAAAGCAGCTTTTGG
>CALAIO010000037.1 GCA_937923355.1 uncultured Rhizobiaceae group bacterium
CAATGAAAGACGCAGTTCAACCCGATGGAATGGTGGGCTGGGTTCAGCAAATCGGTAAGGACCCTCAACTCACTATCAAGGACAGTTCTCAACTGTATGGCGTTGGCGGGTTTTTACTCTTGGCGGCAGAAATGATTGAGGCTCGAGAATAGAAGCTCCCGGGACTAAGGTTAGAAATGAGAACTTCAAAGCCATGTTAAACAATTATGTTCATCAAAAGATAGCAAAGCAGTTATTAGAGTTAATTGATTCCGGTGTTCATTTGCCAGGATCCCAGCTTCCAAGCGAGCGCGCTTTAGCTCAACATTTTGGAGTCGGACGAACAACCATTCGCAACGCCCAACAGTTACTACAAATGCTAGGACGTCTTCAGATTAGACCGGGGTCTGGAGTCTATGTTACTGATACGCGACCACATCAGCTTAACGGCCTACCCAAGGTTGGACCACTTGAATTGACAGAAGCCCGTGCCTTATTCGAAGCCGAGTCAGCTGCATTGGCGGCCCCAATAATTACAGATGAAACTATTGCCCAACTCGAAAACTATATCGCGATAATGTCTGGCAAAATACAGAGCGACATGACATCTAATGAAGCGGACGCCGCTTTTCACAAAGCAATAGCAAGTTCAACAAAAAACAGTATGATTATTTTTGTTATTGATAGCATGTGGAAATTAAGAACGGAAAATCCAGAGTTAGAAAAAGTTTATCAGAAAGTTTGTGATACTAATTCCTCTCACCTTGAAGGCGAGCATAAAGCGATTTTGGAAGCTTTAAGGAACAGGGACTCAAACGCTGCTCGAAAAGCCATGCGGGCACATTTTAGCCGTATGATAGAAGCCCTTCTCGATGCCTCAGAGAAGGAAGCTTATCAACGAATTCAGCGCAAAGCAAAAGAGAATCGATCGCGTTTCTTACTTACGAAAAAGATTGCATAAAATTCAAGTAGGCCCCTCTAAATGTTATACAAATCATTATGTATATGCTTGGCTCTTATCTTTAGTGTTTGCGGGGCGCTCAATACTCCCAAAAGAGCCATTCGGAAACTATGACCTACTAATATCTTCTCAGGACTGCCGGCACAATTTAGTGGCCATTTGCGCAAACTATAAAGTCGTACATTTTCTGAACCTTATTTAGATCTGCCTATCGGGCCATTATCACCAACCAAATACATACGGCGCCATTCTGACTCTTTAGGTTTTTCAGCAATAATCATGCGCGCATCGGGGTGAGCGTTTCGAATAAAAGCACTCGCTGCAGATCCCGGACTGTCGAGGTTGCTCAATGACTTTGGTCTGCCTTCCATCTCTTTACTTGGTTCTCCCACAAAATCACCAAACTCGAGCAGGATCTCGCCGGGCATGAAGCTAAGTCCGGAATTCTGACTGTGCCACCACTGCACTTTGGTTTTATCTGTTTTCGGGTCAACGCCGCTCAATAGAAATCGTACATCTTCGTCGCCAACCAAGAAGTCTCCACGACCTATTGGCAGTCCACTTTCAACATTACCCAGCCAGCTTTTACCATCCCAAGCAAAGTAACGGGCATGTTTAGGACCGCCAATCTGCCATCCGATATCATTTCCAATATAAGCGTTAATATGAGGCATGCCTTTTGCGTCAACTTTGGTGATGCCATTGAAAGTCCACATGTCGCCCGTATCGACCGCTAGTGCTTTTTGGTCAGCAACGTCTTTAGTAATCGGAAGGGATAGAGTCTCATCTTGTACGGTGGTCCAATTATTATCTCTGGTATTAAACTTGACGAAGTACAGATTTTTCCGCTCCGTAGAATGCCCGCCTCGGTTATTGCGCGGTGCATCTCTGTCCCAGCAATAATGATAGTCAAACCCTATTACGATCTCGTTGCCGGCCCCCTTAGACACTGAGGCGTACCAGCTATCGCTGCCAATATTATCGTCGCGGCGTTTTGATTTGAGGAAAGAAACAGGCGCTGCAAATGTGAGTCCATTATCCGTTGATTTTTGATAGACCCAATCGCTGCGATGCGCCCCGTGGCGATAAAAGAGATAGATGTCACCATTATCCATTTTAACAGCCTGATTATAGGTGCCAAAAGGCGTAATATTATTCAGGTCCCTCCAGCTAGTAATGTCAAAAGGCTTTTGTGAAACGGCATGACGGTTCTCGCCTGAATGATAGCCGCCCAAGGAATTCTCTCCGTGAAGCGCTTTAACGCCGCCATGGCCGCCATAAAATATGTGAATATAGCCTTTATCATCGATTATCATGGTCGGTTTGCCATGGCTGTCTATTTTCTTTGTTGGGTCCTTACCTAATATGCTCGTGCCTGCTTTAAATGGCCCGCTCCATTCTTGGGTTTGATGATTATAGGCCGCAACATAAGGGTCTTCATTGGAGCCTTGGTAGGACACATAGGTAATTCCATCGACATGTTCTCCGGCTGGATGCTGAACAACCGCCACGCCCTCTCCAAAGCCATTTTCAGCAAAATAGGGTGTTGTCTCAGGATAAGATGACGTGTCAGCCGCGCAGGCACTAAGCAACACTATCAAGCCAATTAATATTGGCTTATATATGTATATCATGTTGAACTCCTCTATATAAAATGGCTTCGTTCTACAGTTCCTAGTGCAGCGAATAACAAGGACTCCAATTAGACATTAGGGGTCTGAATGCTTCACAATTTTGCTTTCTTCATAACCAATTCTGTGGGCTTGGACTTTAAGGGTAGCGCCTTCGGGAACCAAAACTGGTTCGGAATAAATGTCCCACGCTAATGGCTCATAATTGTGCTGAATGATTTTGTAACTGATTGAGGCACCGGTCGTAGGGCTTGAAAGCACAGTCAGTCCGTCTTGCGAAGATATTTCAGGAGTAGCCGTTTTTGGTTTAGTCTCATTCCCATTCCAGAGTTTGCTAACCAGGCTTCGCTCGGATATTTCGGGGTCGTCCCCAATACGTGCCAGCCAATTATCCATTTCCACTTTTAAACTTTCTAGTACCTCTGCATATGTTGGATCCTCAGCAATATTATTCAGCTCGTGAGGATCAGCAATGGTATCAAATAGCTCATCGACGTCCTTGGAATCTCTGAACCACTGCGCTTGGACATCCGTTAATTTTCCTTCACCCCGAAGCCGTAGTAACTCCTGCATCGTCGGAATTTTTTCGCGGTAATCGACCGGCAGATAATAACCCTGTTCTGGGCGATAATTACGAATATATTTAAACCGCTTATCTTTCACAGCCCTAAGCGTATCCGTAAAACCATCAAACCTATCTGCAGCGGCATGAATATAGTTTCTCTTGCCGTTATCCTTTTCGATAAAGTCATTCCCGTGCATATGTTCAGGCATTTCACGTCCCGCCAAACTTAGCGTCGTAGGCGCAAAATCAACAAAACTAAT
>CALAIO010000038.1 GCA_937923355.1 uncultured Rhizobiaceae group bacterium
TAAAAGGCCTTGGAGAAGTTTCAACTTCCGAGCGCCCGTTGGCAGCGGCAGAAATGGTTTTGGTTCGCATGGCACATGCATCAAGCCTGCCAACACCTGATGAACTCTTGAAGGAAATGCAATCAGAAGGTGGTGACACAAGAAGCGCACCCTTAACGGCACCGTCAACACCAAGCGCTGACGCTACGGCCTCAAGCAGTATGACGCCTAATACATCACCATCTACACAACCAACCATGAGTGCCAATACTGGCGGCAATAATGTGCTGGCGATGAAACAGCCTGAGCCAGTTGCGCAAGTTCAAGAAACGCAGACTGAAGCGCCGACTAATTTTAAAACGCTCAATTCTTTTGATGAGTTGATCTTCCTTGTTGAAGATAAACGCGATCTCGCCTTGAAGACCATGATTAAGCGCCATGTGCGGTTGGTTTCTTTCAGCGATGGCAAGATGGAAATGAACCTCGTTGAAAATGCGCCACGCGATTTTCTGGGCACCTTGGGCAAGCGTCTGGAAGAGTGGACCGGTAAACGCTGGGTGCTTTCGATCAGCCAAGAGCAGGGGCATCCAACTTTAGCTGAGCAAGAAGCTTCAGAAAACGAAGCGCGCATGGATGATGCCAAGGCTGATCCAGCCGTAGAAGCGATCATGTCACAATTTCCGGGCGCCAGAATTATCGACATTAGAGTGCGCGAGGAAGAAGAAGCCTTGCCCGAAGCACCACCAGAGAAAGATGAAGACGAGCTTGGTGAGTTCTTTGAGTAGGATTAATTGAATTAACAATTGAAGTGATTACATGAAAGACATTATGGGCCTGATGAAACAGGTTTAGCTTTATATTCCCGAAAAGTTGCAGACTTTTCGGATAAGAATATAAACCAACAAAGAATCTTTTGCCTTATGCAAAACTATAAATGAGAACTGGAAGTGACACATGAAAGATATAATGGGCCTGAAGAAACAGGCAAAAGAGATGCAGTCCAAGATGGAGAACATGCAGAACGAACTTGCCGAAATGGAAGTTGAAGGTTCTGCAGGGGGTGACATGGTCAAGGTTGTGATGAACGGCAATGGCCAAATGTCTTCAGTTACGATTGACCCAAGTCTCCTAAGCGAAGATGAAACCGATATCGTCGAAGATTTGGTCATGGCGGCGCATAATGATGCCAAGGCAAAGCTCGATGCAGCCAAGGCCGAGAAAACACAGGAATTGACTTCTGGTCTGCCGCTTCCTCCTGGCATGAAACTTCCGTTCTAATCCATGTCATCCAATCGCGTCACGGGTCCGGAAATTGAAACACTTATCCAGATTTTGGCAAAATTGCCGGGTCTGGGACCGCGTTCTGCGCGCCGTGCCGCATTGCATATGATCAAAAATAAAGACCAGCTTTTACGCCCACTTGCCAATGCCGCAGATGATGCTGCAGAAAAAGTAAGCGAGTGCGATGAATGCGGCAATGTTGACACGGCTAATCCTTGCACAATTTGCAATGATGTTCGCCGCGATGTTTCAACCATCGTCGTGGTCGAAGATGTAGCCGACCTTTGGGCGTTAGAACGCGCGCAAGCAGTCAATTGTCTCTATCACGTCCTTGGCGGAACCCTCTCGCCACTCGATGGCATTGGCCCGGAAGATTTGACCATCGACGAACTCATCAATCGTGTTTCAAAACCGCTCGTCCAATATTCGAGCGAAGACCCAAAACAACGCGAAGTCATTCTGGCCGTAAACGCAACCGTAGAAGGCCAAACCACAGCCCACTATATTACCGACAGACTGGAAGGCCTGGACGTAAAAATCACCCGCCTTGCCCACGGTGTGCCAGTTGGCGGCGAACTTGATTATCTCGATGAGGGAACGTTATCTGCGGCGATTAAGAGCCGGAGTGATTTTTGATATGGCTGAGAAAATAAAAATACTAGATGAGTTTAGAGATTTGCTGAAAACTTATAAAGTGCTTGAGGGAAAAGATCAGTTTCAAGACGCTAATTTAGAGGGTGCACATTTATATGGAGCCCAGTTACAAGGTAAAAACTTTGAGGGCGCACAACTATATTGGGTTGGTTTTTTTGAAGCAAATTTAGATGGTTCAAATTTTCAATTTGCACAATTGCAAGGTGCAGATCTTAAAAATGCTTCTTGTATTAGAACAAATTTTCGAGAAGCAAATCTTGGTAGAGATAACTTGAATTCTGGCTCCCAATTGCAAGGTGCAAACCTAAAGGATGCAATTCTTCATGGTGCAAATCTGGAAGGTGCTGAATACGATGAAAATACAGTTTTCCCTAAAGGTTTCTTTCCAAAATCACATGGCATGATTGAAAAAGAAACATAATTCACAACTCACTCACTAACAACTTTCTCCAAAACATCCTCAAACCGCTTAACCGCACCATCAACATCTTTCAGTTTGTCCAGACCAAATAGTCCTATGCGGAATGATTTGTAGTCTTCGCCTTCATCACACATGAGGGGGACGCCCGCTGCGATTTGCATGCCGTTGGCGGCGAATTTGCTGCCGTTTTGTAGGGCTGGATCATTGGTGAAACTCACGACAACGCCCGGTGCCTGAAAGCCTTCGCCTGCTACGCTTTTGAAACCCTTGGCTTCAAGGGCAGTGCGAATGCCTTGACCCAGCGCTTGTTGAGCGCTCTTTGCATTCTCAAAACCAAATTCCTTGGTCTCCATCATCATCTCACGAAAGCGGATAATCGCTTCTGTTGGCATGGTTGCATGATAGGCATGACCACCATTCTCATAGGCCTGCATGATGTCGTGCCATTTTTTCAGATCCACCGCGAAGCTGGTGCTTTTGGTATCTTTCATAACGTCAAGCGCACGTTGACTCAACATGGCAACGCCTACGCCCGGTGACGATGACCAGCCTTTTTGAGGGGCAGAGATGAAAACATCAACGCCCAGTTTTTTCATATCAATCCAGATGCAGCCAGAAGCCACGCCATCCAGCACAAACAAACCGCCATTGGCATGCACTGCATCGCCGATTTGCTGGATATATTCATCTGGCAACATCATGCCGGCAGAGGTTTCTACATGCGGTGCAAAAACAACATCCGGCTTTTCCTGATTGATACGCTCAACCAGCTCTCCAATGGGTGTCGGTGTAAAAGGTGCCTCACGATTGTCTTGGGAATGATGCGCTTTCATAACCGTTGAACTGGCTGGCATATCACACGCTTCAAAAATCTGCGTCCAGCGATATGAGAACCAACCATTGCGCACAACCATGGTATTTCTGCCCGTAGCAAACTGACGCGCAACCGCTTCCATTGCAAAGGTCCCGCCACCCGGAATAAGAACAGCCGCATCAGCCTGATAAACATCTTTAAGCATGGAGCAAACATCATTCATCACGCCTTGGAACGACTTGGACATGGCGTTCAGAGAGCGGTCTGTGAAGACAACTGAATATTCTAGCAAGCCATCAGGGTCGACATTTGGAAGCAGTCCAGCCATGAAATTTATCTTTCTAAGTTCGTGAAAAAATGAGTTATTTTTTCATATAAACATTCTTGTGTTGCTGCATTAGAAATCTTGTCAAACGTGTATGTACAAAATTGGATTTTTGTTATGTTAGTCATAAAAAATGGCGCAACATAAGCCGCGCCATTTTTCCTCTCCCTAACAGACGGTAATTGAGGGGTAGTAAGCTATAATGGAAGCTTATCAATGACCGTCTTGAGGATTATCTTGAAAATTCAGGATAGGCTTCCACACCAACTTCAGCCTTATCAAGCCCCAAAGCTTCTTCTTCCTCCGATACACGGATGCCGATTGTCACTTTAAGAACTGTCCAAAGGATAGCTGA
>CALAIO010000039.1 GCA_937923355.1 uncultured Rhizobiaceae group bacterium
AAAGCTCCGTAAGCCGCAAGCTGAAGAATATGACCAAATCCAAATGGAAATCATTGAAGAGATTAAATCACTTCAGCTCAATAATGCCCGTATTGATGCACTGATTGACCAGCTCTATGCGATTAATAAGCGCTTTATCAGTCTAGAAGGGCGCCTCATGCGTTTGGCCGATGGTAATGGTGTTCCGCGTGTGGAATTCCTGCACAGCTATCTCGGGTCTGAATTAAACCCGAATTGGCTTGAGGACATGGCGGCAACGTCAGAGGCTTGGGAGCGTTTTGCCAAGCGTGAGAAGATCTCAATTGAGAAAATTCGCGCCGAAATCGGTGAGCTTGCCCAAGAAACAGGTGTGCCTGTCGATGAGTTTCGCCGCATTGTCCAAACCGTCCAGAAAGGTGAGCGTGAAGCGCGTCAGGCCAAGAAAGAAATGGTTGAAGCGAACCTCCGCCTTGTTATTTCGATTGCTAAAAAATATACAAATCGCGGTCTGCAATTCCTCGACCTCATTCAAGAGGGCAACATTGGCCTTATGAAGGCGGTGGATAAGTTTGAATATCGCCGCGGTTATAAATTCTCGACCTATGCGACATGGTGGATTCGTCAGGCTATTACCCGCTCTATTGCCGACCAAGCGAGAACCATCCGTATTCCGGTCCACATGATTGAGACGATTAACAAGATTGTCCGTACCTCGCGTCAAATCCTTCACGAAATTGGCCGTGAGCCTACACCAGAAGAGCTTTCCGCGAAACTCTCCATGCCGCTTGAAAAAGTGCGTAAGGTCATGAAAATCGCCAAAGAGCCTATCTCTCTTGAAACGCCGATTGGGGATGAGGAAGATAGTCAGCTCGGCGATTTCATTGAAGATAACAACGCTATCCTGCCAATCGATGCGGCTATCCAATCTAACCTCCGCGAAACAACAACCCGTGTGCTGGCAAGTCTCACGCCGCGCGAAGAACGTGTCCTGCGCATGCGCTTCGGTATCGGCATGAACACAGACCACACCCTCGAAGAGGTCGGTCAGCAGTTCAGCGTGACCCGCGAACGTATCCGCCAGATTGAAGCGAAAGCGCTGCGTAAGCTCAAGCACCCAAGCCGAAGCCGTAAGCTACGGAGCTTCTTGGATCAGTAAATAATATATGCAGAAACTTCAAAGTTGGTCTGAGTCCTTAAACCTCTCTATTAGCGATATTAAGGATGAGACAAGCAGTGATGAACGTGTATATGAAACTTTGTTTGAGAAGGCGTCGTTTCCTAGTTTAGACGATGAATATTCGGTTGATAACTTAGTCTTACGAAAGTCAGGTCTTAGTTCTGGTAGTTTTAGAATTGATGGTGTTGATTGGATTGGAAGAAAAGGAGTGTTTCAACCTTTGGCTTTAGTCGTTCTGGCTAGTACTTTCTATCAAAAGACAATCAGCATACATTTAACTCATGAAAAATCTGAATTTAAAAAAATAATTATTCAAGCTGATTTTGAATTTACGTTGCCAGAGATTTCAGGAGCTATCACGAAGTTACAGAAGTTCGAATATTGGCCAGAACAAGCTTTTAGGGAAAGGTTTGATGAATTTGATAATAAATACGCCTATCCTAATTTTGCGCTGTCAAATGAGAGCGATGCTAATGACTATGACCGGAACAATTGGGATATTGTATATGGATTTGGGGGGTTAGGTGGGCTTGTTTACATGTCTCAATTTTTACTCGACATAAGTAGGCCATCCGCGAAACATGGAGAATATGTTTTTGAAGGTGAAGGCTTGTTTAGAAGAATTGCTCCGATGAGCCATATGGCGCGATTTTTCGTGGAAGGGTCTGAAATATTTAAATTATATGAGGGTTGGTTTGAGTAAATTGAAATTTGCAAATTTCTTATAGTTTGCAATTCACAAACCGCCCTTGAGGCGGCTTTTTTATTGAGTAAAGTGTAAAGGCATTTCTTATTGAATCTGAGGATACCCCAATAGCCACGCCCATAAAAGAAACCCAGCTCTATGCCCCGGTGAAAGCTTACTTCACGGCGCTTGGTTATGACGTTAAGGGAGAGGTGGGGGCGGCTGATTTGGTGGCTGTGCCGCGAGGTGCGCCAGAAGGTAGCGAACCTATTATCGTGGAGCTGAAGACAGGTTTCACGCTCTCGCTTTTTCATCAGGCGATAAATCGTCAATCTATGTCAGATCAGGTTTATATCGCTGTGCCGCGTAAAACCGGAAAAGCGGCTTTGGTGGCCATTCGGCGGAATAAGATGTTGTGCCGCCGTCTTGGTATTGGCCTTATCACAGTTAAGCTGCCCGAGAATAAAGTTGTGGTGCATTGCGAGCCTGCGCCCTTTGTGCCGCGCAAAATCAAAAAGCGAAAATTAAAACTTCTCTCTGAATTTGAACGGCGTCATGGCGACCCGAATGAGGGCGGTATGACATCGTCAGGTATGATGACGTCTTACCGTCAAGGTGCGCTGCGCTGCGCTAAAGTCTTGCATGATGAGGGCGCGTGTAAGGGCTCT
>CALAIO010000040.1 GCA_937923355.1 uncultured Rhizobiaceae group bacterium
GGCATTGCTTCGTATTCTTCTTCGCGCACCAGATAGTCATCAATCGGCGCTGTTGCATTGGTGACGGATGCGCGCATGGGGATGGAAGAGACCAAAGTCTTGTCACGTTTGTTTTCGCGATAAATCATGAAAATGCCGCCTGACAAGATAAGTATAATACCAAGCCATGAGGATGTTTCCGGCCAATCGCCCCAAATGACGATACCCCAGAAAACGGCCGTGGGCAGAGCGATATATTCAAAGGGTGCAACGTAAGTCGCTTCTACGTTTGAATAAACATTCGTGGAGGCTACAGAGAGGTTTAATACGATAAAGGCTGTGACGACTAACATGCCAATTTCAACCCAGCTTGGTGTTTGCCAAGGGCGCAATAAAAATTGCCAGATTTCGCCCTCGGGAATTGTTGGATTAAAGAAGTAAACCGCCAGGACACCGACTAATCCGGTAACGAAGTAAATCATATTTTGTGCTGCAACCATGGCGGCTACTTCAGCTTCATTACGGATATAGCGCGTGATTAACTGAAAGGCTGCGTAAGATACTGCTGAGCCTAGCGGGAGCAGATAGGCAAGTTGAAAACTGCTTGAGCCAGGTTTGACAATAATCAAAACGCCAATCAGTCCGCATACAACCGCAATGATGCGATATATACCAAGCTTCTCACCCAAGAGTGGTACAGAGAGAATAGAGATAATCAAAGGTGCCGTAAAAAATATGGCTGTAGTTTCTGCCAAACTTAAAGTTGCCAAGGGTAAAAAGAAAAACAACATCGCGCCCACAAGGCACATGCCGCGACCTAATATTTTAAGCCAGGTTTTAAAGCGCATATTGGCAACGCTTTTCCAGGTAACCGGGAAAAGCATCACGATGAAAAGTGCAAATGCAGCGCGCACAGCCATGATTTGAAAGATGGAAAGGCTACTGCTCATGATCTTTATGAGAGAATCATTGAACGGTATCAACGCCATTGCGAAAATGAAGAAACCCACAGCAAATGCAGGCTGTGCCATTATCGTTCTCAGGGTATTTGTCTCACGATCGCTCATGCGTAAACAATGACGAATTTTCCCATACAGGCAATGTTCAAAACCGTCGTGAGAAAATTGATTTAGGCAAGGGAAGAGGTCGTAATATTTTTCTTTGGATCATAGAAAGGCTTTTCAACGATTTCTGCATCGAAAATCCCAAGATTTGTTTCCACTGACAGCTTGGTTCCAATTTCAATATGGTCAATTCCAACCATGGCAAGAACAATATTCTTTTCCAGTCTTGGAGAATAAACAGCAGAGGTAACTTTGCCGACCTTGGTATATTCGTACATGATTGGCCAAAAAGTAGTGTTAGGTCCCTTAAGCGGCGGGCAATCGATGATCAGGCCAACTTGTTTGCGACTAACGCCGTGGTCTCTTATGTGTTGCAAAGCTTTCTTGCCAACAAATTCGGCCGCCATATCTTGGTTTATCAGACGATCAAGGCCAAGCTCATAAGGATTTGTATTGATGTCCATATCAGCGTGATAAGAAAGCATGCCGCCTTCGATACGGCGAATAGAAGAAGTGTGTCCTGGTTGTAAGTTGAACGGTTGACCAGCTGCCATTATTTTATCCCATAGCTCTTCGCCACGGGTGCCGTCCTGAAGGTATATTTCGTAGCCAAGTTCGCTAGACCATCCCGTGCGTGAAACAATTAATGGGATACCATCCAGTTCAACTTCGCGAAGCCAATAGTAGCGTAAGTCCATAATATCATCGCCAAAGAGCGCTTTCATGATCTCGCCAGATTTTGGTCCCTGAAGTTGTAGCGGAGAAACATCAGGTTCATGGATTGTAACATCCAAGCCAGAATTAACTGCCACACCTTGTGCCCATAAAAGAATGTCGCTGTCTGCCAAGGAAATCCAGAAACGGTTTTCTTCAAGCCTTAGCAAGATAGGGTCGTTGAGTATCCCGCCATCAGCATTAGTAATGAGAATATATTTGCATTGCCCAACTGCAAGCTTGGATAGATCACGCGGTGTTAGCATTTGGGTGAATTTTGCAGCATCAGGCCCTTTGATTTCAACCTGGCGTTCAACGGCTACATCACAAAGAATGGCATCATTGACGAGGTTCCAGAAATTCTGTTCAGGATTTCCGAAGTCACGTGGAATATACATATGATTATAAACAGAAAAGTCTTTTGCACCCCATTTAACCGTTGCGTTGAAATAGGGGGATTTGCGGATTTGTGTACCAAACCCAAAGTCATTTGCAGTCGTCATAATGCTAAACTTTCCTGATCATAGTATTAGATTACTAGAATTAGGCTCATGTAGCATAAGAAAAATCAGGCAAACCCTGTATATTACGAAGACGTATGTCGTAATTTAGGTGTTTATAGCAATCCGCGTAGTTTGAAACCGACTTGGATGTATTTGGAAGGATTACGTGCAGTTTTGCCCTGACGTACTTCATAGTGCAGGTGAGGGCCTGTGCTGCGGCCGGTTGAGCCAACTTTACCTATGGTTTGCCCAACACGAACTTTCTGACCGTTTTTCACGCTAATGCGGCTAAGATGTGCGTAGCGAGAGACAAGACCGTTCTTGTGGCGCACTTCTACAACCTTGCCGTAGCCACCCTTGCGGCCTGCTTTGACAATAACCCCGTCGCCAGTAGCAAGAACAGGTGTGCCGCGTGGTGCTTTGAAGTCCATGCCACTGTGCATGGCGGAGCGGCCGTTGAATGGGTCCTTGCGGTAACCAAAGCGGCTGGAGATTTTTGCGCCAGGAATTGGGTTTGCAAACGGCATTTTACGGGCAAGACCTGAAAGGTTGTCGTAATGATTAAGCGTTGATTCCAAAGCTTCAAGATGTGCTTCAAATGGCACGGAATGATCCAGCGGCACAAAAGGACCACCAACATCGGTGCTTGGCATTTTCGGGATCTTGACGCCAGTTGATTTCAAAATAGATGAAATCTTGGCAACTTTGCTAGCAGCAGCAATACGTAACTGGTCAACCTCTTGGCGTTGATTAGTATCAATCATGCCAATTTGCTCGGCTACTTCACCAAATAGCTGCTGTGTAAAATTACTGGAAAGCTGAGGAGAGTAAGGATTTGCAACCGAAGAAGACGCGCTATCTGCAGCGTTTCCACGCAGTTGGAAGTTTGAAGCAATTTGAACGCCTGCGTTAGAAGTGTCGATACTGCCAGTCGTAATATTATCCGTAGTAGATTTGGCTGGGTTTAGCGTTGGAACAGGGATGCTGCCCGTCGCAGCCTTTGCATTCAGGCCACGGTTCTTGGCTTTATCAAGCAGGTTTGTCATGCGGCTGCTACGCTTGCCGATGTTTTCCTGTCGCGCCATCAATTCATGAACGCGTGATTCAATCGCTTGTTGATCTAGGAGCTGGCGTGAAGTTACACGATCAAGTTTAGTGCGAAGTGCAGCAATTCTGTCTTCATACTCGTGTTTAATACGTGCCTGATTTGCAAATGATGCGCTAATCAGATCATCACGGAAAACCAGATATGCTGTCGCGCTGAAATAACCGACCATCAACATGATCGCGGAACAAACAGCAATGGAGAAGAAGACAGGACGAATTGTGAACTGGCGTGTTTTGCCATTACGGCTCACAATAACGGTGTGAGGTTCGTGACGTTTGCCAAAACTTGCAGTCTCGCGAATTTGTGCAGAACTCATAGAATCAATACTCAACTAGTTTTACTAATGTGAGATAAGAATGAACGATTATGGTTAACAAACGGTTTGCAATATGATTACGTAACGTTAGTTAGTTTCCTAGTGGAGACAAGCTACGATAAAACAGGGGAGTTAGACCCGTTGCGCATCTGGCACGATCATTAAATGGGCCTTTGAGGTGGCCACGGAAATGTTTGGCTACCAATTTGTTAAACGTCACCGAGGGGTCAAGCCCCTGTTTGTTGCACAAAAAGCGAAACCATTTAGCGCCAACTGCAACATGGCCTTTTTCATCTTCATAGATGATGTTGAAGATATCCGCTGTTTCATGATCGCCCGCAGCTTTCAGTTTCTCAACCATGGGTGGTGTCACATCAAGGCCGCGCGCTTCCAGTACGAGCGGAACAACGGCCAACCTCGCACCAAGGTCGTGGCCAGTCTCGCTGGCTGCTTCCCACAGTCCATCATGGGCTGGAAGGACACCGTAACTGGCGTCAAGTTTGGCCAGGCGTTCGCGCAATAGTGTAAAATGCTTTGCTTCTTCCTTTGCAACCATCACCCAGTCATCAAAAAAGGATCGAGGCATTTTTTCATGAGCAAACCTTACAATGATATCAAGCGCCAGATCGATTGCATTTAACTCAATGTGCGCAATTGCATGAATAAGG
>CALAIO010000041.1 GCA_937923355.1 uncultured Rhizobiaceae group bacterium
CTGACCTCAATATTCCAATTGAAATAGTTCCTGCACCAACAGTCCGCGAAAAAGATGGTTTGGCCATGTCTTCACGCAATCAACGCCTAAGCAGGGCAGATCGGGATATCGCCCCGCAATTGCAACAGGCAATGCAAAGCGTAAAAGACAATATTCATTCCGGAATGAAAATAAAACAAGCCTGCGAAACCGCGTGGAAGATTCTGGAAGCCGAAGGCCACTTCAAGGTTGAATATCTCGAAGTACGTTGCGGCGAAAAAATGGTTCTAATGGATGAACCTGGCTCAAGCTGTCGCCTCTTTGCAGCAGCCTGGCTCGGTGGTGTTCGTTTGATAGATAATATCAGGATTTAGATGTTTGCTAGTCAAGCCCAAGCAAATTTGTAACGCGTGCAACCAGGTTCACTTCAAACTCATGAAACTGCTTGTCACTTAAAGAAATGTCTTTCATCAAATCCAATACTTCAAGGCGCTTGCACTCAGGCATTTTCCGAATGATGTCAATAATCGATTGAATACTGTCTGGCTTGTTGCATGTCTTGGAAACGATTTCCTCAAACATTAGAAATTCATCTTCAGAAACATTTAGATAGCTCTCAAGTAGATGACGGTATAGATCAACTTCCTCTACCTTTACTCGCCCGTCTGCATGAACAGTGCTGTATAACAAGATACCAATAGCGATCCGGGGGTCTTTCTCGGAAAACTTGATTATTTCATTTTCACCAGCATCAAGTAATTTTATGAAATTTTCAAAAGATGAATACATTAATCTCGCCCCATTCATTCTTTGTATGAATTAATTTGGCTATAACATGAATACTTCCTTTTACGGAAGTACCAGTTTCCTTTAATATACAAACTCTTTTTCAAAACAAAGTAAAGGGCAGTTGCCTTTGGCAACTGCCCTTTAAACTTGATATCACCTCAAAAACACACCGAGATGATATGGCCGGTACGCAATACCTGATCCGGATATCAGAGCGATTTATATCTCGCTTGAAAATCACCATAGGTAAATATTGTAAACAGGGAGTTAGAATTCAGTTACCTGATTATTAAGATCGCTGTTTTTTAAAATTTTTTACTTGGAAAACGAAATAACGTTCTGAGTTTCATTTTTAACTTCACAAATGTCGCAAAATCATATAAAGAAATGTTTATATCCTAATATATTCGAGAGTTCTTGTTATGACCGATGCACTATCCCAGTTGATTGCTGAAAAAGGCACACTCCTTGCAGATGGTGCTACAGGCACAACACTCTTCGGTATGGGATTGGAAGCAGGCGGTGCACCAGAACTATGGAACATCGACAAGCCAGAAAATATTGAGAAACTACACCAAGGCTTTGTTGATGCGGGTTCAGACATTATTCTTACGAACTCTTTTGGAGGCACGAAGCATCGTTTGAAACTCCACCAGGCAGACGGACGAGTTCATGAACTCAACAAAGCTGCTGCGGAAATTGCTAACAAGGTTGGTGCTAGTGTAGAGCGCAAAATCATTGTTGCTGGCTCAGTCGGCCCAACAGGAGAACTCTTTGCACCTCTTGGTGAACTAACCTTTGACGAAGCTGTTGAATCGTTCAAGGAACAAATGCAAGGCCTTAAAGACGGTGGAGCAGACGTGCTTTGGATTGAAACCATGTCAGCACCAGAAGAAATGCAGGCCGCGGCCAAAGCAGCCGTTGCAACTGAGATGCCATATGTAATCACTGCATCCTTTGATACGGCAGGTAGAACCATGATGGGCCTCCTGCCAAGCGACATTCATGATGTAATTAAGGAAGATCAAAAACCGGTAGCCATGGGTTCAAACTGCGGAGTTGGCGCATCTGACCTTCTATCATCAGTACTAGATATGACAAACGCAAACCCGGATGCAATCGTCGTGGCAAAGGCAAACTGCGGCATTCCACAAATTAAAGGCGATGAAGTTGTTTATACTGGCACACCAGAACTGATGCACGACTATACAAAACTCGCCATGGACGCTGGTGCTAAAATCATCGGCGGATGTTGTGGCACATCATGCGAACACCTGGCTGAAATGCGCAAGGCAATTGATACGCATAAATCTGTATCACGCCCTGATATTGCGGAAATAGAAACCCGCATAGGCCCGCTCGTGAACAGACCCGCTGCTGCTAACGATCCATCTAGCGGGCGCACAAGAAAAAGCAGAAGACGCGCTTAAAGCCCTCTATAAGACTGCATATGAAATTTCATTTGAGCATCATCATATTGGTGCTCTTTTGCTATCGGGCAAGCGCATCTAGCTTGGCAACCTGATTGCATACAATCAGGTTCATTAGCGCTATCCAGATGCGTAAAGCATGCCTTCACATCCAATCGCTCACCCGTAAAGGCGCCAACAGGGCAAGCGCTTAAACAAGGTTTATAAAGGCATGTTTCACATGGATGATTCAAACTTTCAGAATGTGCTGCTAAACTACTGACCTGACTCGAATATTCGTGAGAATCATCAAAGACAATCACCCCACGAAACGCATGCCAAAGGCCATACTCTGGATGGATTAAAATACCCAAGGGCGAACTTCTTGATTGTGCCGCTTTTTGCGCAATCCGTTGAAACGGCCAGTAAGGTTCATCAAATGGATAAACCACCCTCGCCCCAAGTTCAGATGTGATCCCATCAAGAATGCGCTTCGTCCAACGGTTCATAGGATCGAGCGCACCATCAGCATATTCGTCAGACTGAGAAAATACACGCCACATGGAAGATCCTGTATTGCCAATCAGAAGTCCCTTTTGGCCAATCAGCACTCCACTACCCAGCGCGCATTCATGCTTAGTGATTTCCAACCCACCAAAGCAAACAAGGCCGAACACCTCCAGCCTTGCTATTAAATCAGCGAAATCATCTGGAGACTTTGCCATCGGCATC
>CALAIO010000042.1 GCA_937923355.1 uncultured Rhizobiaceae group bacterium
TCTGGTTGTAGCTGTAACGGGAAATAAATGAAGCGCTGCTCAATATCGATTTGTTGATTTTCAAATTCCATCAAGTGCTCAAAATAAGCCATTTCGTTTTCATGAAAAAATCTCGAAAACGGATCGCGCCAAGACGGGAAACCAGCATAAATCTTTCTGACTCTCTTTATCAATCTGAAAAAGTGAAATGGCTGTAAAAGCATACTAGGTTTTTTGAGCAAAATGTAAGCAACAATATTAGACCAACCTTTTAATGAAAGCTTGCCACCCTTGTCCGGTGCCTGACCAATATCTTTCATATAAAACAGATCAAGATTTTCTTTTTGATCAATCA
Organism: uncultured Rhizobiaceae group bacterium; assembly: GCA_937923355.1. The sequence goes on from CALAIO010000042.1 coordinate 335, forward strand.
GCATGGGTTCCGCTTTTGGTTTTTTCCAATCAAAAAATCCAAAATCTTCAACTGCTTCCATAGAAAAATATTTACCTGGAAAAATAGATTGCGTCAGCACGACCGTCTTTATGCCAAGACATTTGCAAATATCATATAAAACCGTATCACAAACTAAGTGCGGAACATTGAAAAACAGCGCATGCGTAATCTTTTCTTCCTTGATTTGCTGCGCCAGCATATCGCTCAAGATGTAAAAATAATCGAGATAATCCTGCAAGTTTTTCAAATTGTGCGAGCGATAACGGTAGCCATCCGAGTACCTAAACAGCTGGTCAACTGTGCGCTCCATACTCTCGCGAAATTCCGGGGATGAGAGCAATTCATAATTGTCACCTGCGTAATGCTGATCACGCATTAAATGGCCACGCTGACCTTTTCGCCCATCCATGCGCGAAAGTGACGACGCTTTGAAATCTGCCATGTCATTTCCAAAATGAAGGCGTAAATCAATATCTTCCGAATTTTCAACCAGCGCTTCAAGAATCCGGTCCGTATTGTCAGCAGTAGAAACACACAACAAACGAATGCTCATGATGGCATCCAATCTTGTTCATGCGTATCAAGCCAAAGTTCACGCAGCCATTTGGCGGGCTTTGTCTTGTAGCGTAACTTTGTCCCTGCGCCAATAATGGCTTCTTCCATCTTCGGATCACCGTGAAAACACATAACGCGGCAAACTTCTGGCAATCGCGGCTCGATCAAAAAATTAAACGGCATCATGGGTATGCCTTGTCGTTTGAAGGAACATATCCAGCCATCAGGAAAATACTCAAGCTGCTTATATTTATGCGCTGTCAAGGAAATATAGCGTTGCTCACCTTTGTAGGCGACAGACGTTTGAATATCGTCTGCAAATTCAGTGTACAGGAAATCATGCTTACCAGGGTCAAAACGATAAACCGAACCATGCCCGCCAACACGGCGACGGCGCCGCTCCAGCCAATCCCTACCCATGCAAATTTTACCTGGTGCATGATCAAAAAAACCATCCATGGGACCAGATACAACAACATCCAAATCCATAACGAGTGTAGGCCCTTCAAGACCCACTTCGTCAGGCTTCATCATGGTAACCTTGCGCCATGCTCCCCTACGCTTACCAGTGGTCATGGCTGTAACCATTTCGTCTTCGAAAGGTACAACGGGCAAAGGATGAACTTCAACTTCATCGCGAATACCCTCAGCATTCTCAGTAAAGCAAATAAACCTGAACGGCCTTTTGATATTACGCTTAACACCTGCGTAAAGCCGGTTCACATAATAAGGTGGGAACTTATCGCCCCATTTTATACAAACAATATTGGCAACGCTCATTTGGGTATGCTTCTACATAAAGATGATATTAAGCGTCTGGTAACACCAAAACTGGCTTCCTGCAAACGCATCATAGTACAATAAACAAACTGTATTTCTAAATCCTCATCAAAGTGAAACCAAATAATTTAGCCTACATCTGCATGTTAATCCTTGATTAACCCAATTCGATAAAATCAGCATAAGTCAGCAAAATAATGACGTAACGTTAACATCTACAATTTAACACTGCCTGTGGATTTATATGTGGTGGATATAAAATTGATAAAAAGACTTCTGAAAAAAGTAGCAACAAGAACACTCTCCTTACTTAAGCTTGAAAAATATGATGAAAATCAATTTGGCGAAGCTGGCGGGCGTGAGATACGTAAATTACAGGTAAAATCTGTTTACTCACTTACCTCAGCCATGATGTTTGGAAACATTCTATTTGCTACGCTACTAACAGCAAATCTTTTGGGTAAAACCTTATGGTTAGATGTGGTAGCGGTATCGTGGTGCATGATACTTGTTAGTCTTTCTTTGTTCACCTTAAAAAAGAGCAAGACACGCGCTAAATTAAAAACGGAATATTCTGGTTCTGAAAAATCCGTTCACAACGTCATTGCCTCTTCTGCAATACTCTCAAGCCTCTGGTGCATCCCGATTATTTTCTTTTACGGAATTTATGATGGCATTGAGCGCGGCGTCATCACAGCCATCATGACAGGCATTTTGGCAGCAGGCGCCATATCACTAGCAAGAGTACCAAAAGCTGCTTTTACATGGTTGGCAATTGCAGGAACGATCCATACTGTCGTTGCAGTTCATGCAGGTGTTCGTACGGGTGCATTAGCAGATTTCAGCATTGCCATTTTCTCTGTAATTGCGACTATTGGAATGTTTGCT
>CALAIO010000043.1 GCA_937923355.1 uncultured Rhizobiaceae group bacterium
ACCATAGTTTAAACCGAAGACTGCACCCATCTTTTTTTGTGTTTCATAGATCGGTCTTGTTCTAACCGGACGACCAACTGCGCGCTCTTCATTCGGGAAATGGATAGAAAAACGATTGGCATATTGATCACCGACTTTTGCTTTTGTAAATTTCTTGTCTGCCCATGATCCGAAACGTGATAGATCCCAAGGGAACATGTCTAAATGCGGTTCGCCTGTTACAATCCATTCGGCAGAGAGTTGCCCTAATCCGCCCGATTGAGAGAAGCCCGGAATAATGCCATTACAACAGAAATAACCCTTAAGCTCAGGCACTGGACCAAAGAGCGCATTGCTGTCTGGTGACCAAATCATGGGGCCATTGATGACCCGCTTGATGCCTGCACTACCAAGTGCCGGAACACGATCTATCGCTCGCATCATATTTTCTTCGATGCGTTCGATATCATCACCAAAAAGTTCATGCCCAAAATCAAGTGGTGTACCCTCTTCAGCCCAGAAGCGTACGTCTTTTTCATAGGCACCAACGAGCAAGCCTTGCCCCTCTTGGCGCAGATAATACTCGCCATCACGGTCAGCAACTGATGGAAGTCTTGCTGGCATTGCCTCAATTTCTGGCATGGTTTCTGTGACAAAATACTGATGCTCTGTTGGTAGCAATGGTAAATCAATGCCAGCCATGGCCGCTACTTCACGCCCCCAAAGACCGGCTGCGTTTACTACAACTTCAGTATTGATATCGCCCTTTGGCGTTCTGACAATCCACGTACCATCAGCTTGTTGTTCTGTACCTGTTACAGGCGTAAAGCGATGAATTTCTGCGCCATTATTTTTTGCCCCTGTAGCATAGGCATTGGTAACGCCAGACGGGTCAACATTGCCGCCTGAAGGCTCCCACATGATGCAACGAATGCCGTCGTAATTTACAAGTGGGTGAAGTTTTTCTGCTTCATCGCGCGTAACTTCATGAAAATCCAAGCCATAATATTTGGCCTTGGCAGCTTGCAATCTTAGCTGATGTTCGCGCTCTTTGGTTTGTGCGAGATACAGGGAACCTGGCTGAAATACGCCGCAGCCCTGGCCAGTAGTTTCTTCCAGCTCTTTATACAAGTTCATCGTATAATGCTGGATGCGGCTGATGTTATTATTATCGTGAAGACCGTGAATATTGGCAGCCGCATGCCACGTGCTACCAGAGGTTAGTTCGTCACGCTCTAGGAGTACAACATCGCTCCACCCAAGTTTAGTGAGGTGATAAAGAATGGAACAACCAATGACGCCACCGCCAATTACAACCGCTTGTGCGTGTTCACGCATTTATATCTCCCGAAATTGAACTTGCAGCTTTGCAAGCTTAACAAACCCTACGATTAAGGGATAAACCAGTTAAGCAAGCAATGCGAACAAAAGTGGCGCTGATTAACTACTGAGATGCAGCTTCTTCAAACCAGGCAATATCATGCGTTGAGGCTTCGCCAAAACTTTCGCCCTGGAGAAAAGCGCGTTTCATAATCTGCCAGGATGTAAATGGCATCAACCACAGCGGTAGCGGGTCTCGCCATGAGAAATTCACTTCCTTTGCCCGCCACATGATTCCGACTTTTTCCAGAAAATGATCACGACGGAAAAGCGAACCTTGTGTCTCTGTCAAACAAGGATAAAATTGTTGCATCAATTTTTGAGGCCGCATACTAAGACTGTCTGTCATCTGTGGCGATGTTATCGCGCTAGTAATACTTTCCCGCGCTACAAAATGAATGCCGCTTGTAGCGCGTGGATTACATTCGATTGCATGGGGCGTTTCGTTTTCATCTTCCATCATGTCAAAAGAAATGAAACCAGAGTGATTTGCCTTTTCGACGAATTCTGAAATCCAGTTTTCAATTTTTTGTTCATTTTCCAATCGCTCAAACGCTACGCCCACGGTGCCAGATAAAATGGCCGAGCGATAAACAACTGTTCCAATCACACGTCCTTCATGACACATCGAGAAGGTACTTTTTAGCGCGCCTTTCATCTGTTCCTGGACAATTGTTGGCGGAAGCGTTGTAGCATCCGGAAGCTGGTCACCCGCGTTATGGATTTCCAAGCCCTGCCCTGAACAAGTACAAATGGGTTTCATTATAAAATCATTATGTTCTGCAAACTCGGTTGCTTCTTTTGTACCCAGAAGATGCGTCTGCGGTACACTTAAGCCAAAAGATTCTGCCAGTTTGATAAATCGCTCCTTGTCATGCAATTCGCGCAATTTCGCTTGCGGCATGGAATAGAGTGTTACGTTTTCTGGCAGGTGTTCTTCTATTAAAGTCGCGTGCAATGCTTCTTCTGACACTGGCACAACGAGGGAAATATTTTCAGTTTTAATTACGTTAAGTAGATCGCTGATATAGGCTGACTGATTATCATTTGGAGCTGTTACTTTTACCGACTTTGCAACATGCCGCGAGACACGCGCCAAATGCCAATTGGCTGGCTCGGCAATGATGACACGCCAACCTGCCGTCGATAAAGCTTCGGCAACATCCAAAGCTTTTGGCAATCGACCCAAGGTTAACAAGGCCGTCCGTTTCAAGAAACAGCCTGACGTTTATTTAGGGGTTCGGTTTTTGTCGGACGGCTGAAACGTTTTCTCACCATGCGCTGATTGTATATGATGAGAGAAATTCCAGTCACCAACGGTATTGCCCATAAAATTGGATTAAGCGCAATTTCAGGCATGAGACGCACTGCACCAAATGCCAGAAATGCTGTATAGACAGAAATACCAGCACCAACCAGTGCCTTGATATGCTCTAACTGCCAATCAAATAGGCCAGGTTTTTCCTTCAGCAAAAACCACATGTTTGTTGCAACCGTCGCAAAGCCAACAAACGAGATTGCAACCATTAAGATTTGCCCAATCATTATGCCTCGTATCAGGCAATGAGCAGCAGTAACCGTTACCAGAATTTGTAAGATGTAGTTGCGCCATTCCCTGTTTTTTGAATGATCCCGTTTGTTGATGGCAACTTGCCAGCCAAACCATGCAAGGTTGATTGTAAGGATAGCCAGATATTGCATCATCCAGCCAAAAATACCGCGTATAAGTTCTGCATCGCCATTAAGGGCTGGATCAGGATGCGTTGCGACAGGCGCAATCAAGGTTGTGGTTGAAATCCCAACCGCAAGGAAACCTGTTATCAACATGCAATAGGTAAAAACACGCCCAATGCGCAC
>CALAIO010000044.1 GCA_937923355.1 uncultured Rhizobiaceae group bacterium
CAATCTTGATTTACCAATCGTGCAATGGGCAAATGAGGATGGTATCGACGAAGAAATCATCATTGATCGCATCACAGACGCATCTGATGAGTTTTCAAAGGCAAAATTTGAAGAATTTGGCGATGATGTAAGCGAGTACGTTGAAAAATCAGTTATGCTTCAAACGCTCGATCATTTGTGGCGCGAGCACCTTGTTGCATTGGATCACTTGCGTTCAGTCGTTGGCTTCCGTGGTTATGCACAGCGTGACCCGTTGCAGGAGTACAAGTCTGAGAGTTTTGAACTTTTCCAAAGCATGTTGGCAAACTTGCGTCGTGCCGTAACATCACAAATGATGCGCGTTCAACTGGTAAGTCAGGAAGAGCAAACAGCTGCAGAACAAGCAGCCTTCATAGAGCAACAAAACGCTAATATGGAGTCTGATATTCCAGAAGTGGATGAAGAAACCATCGCAAGCTGGGGCAATGTAGGACGCAATGCGCCATGTCCATGTGGTTCAGGTAAAAAATTCAAACATTGTCACGGACGTTTTGCTTAAACCAGACAACCGATAGCATCAGATCAGAACTTATTCTGCTCCGACACGGTTTGCCTGTTCAGGAATTGCAATCACTTGCGGTGCAACAGCAACTTCGCTTCGAACAATTTCTGAACTGATCGGATTTGCATCCTGCGTCACAGCAGGCTCTGAAACCGTTTCAACATTAGCCTGAGCAGCACCTGCTGCAGGAACTGGAACCGTGACAGGTTGAGGTTTTGGAGGTTCCAGAATTGCCAATGACCCAATTGTAGGATCAGCCTTGATAGACAATGCAGTCGTCAATGGTTTTTCTTCTGGCTTTACGAACGGGCTTGTTGCATTTCGTTTAAGTATCTTGTCAAAAATTGCCTGATCTTTTGACTGCTTTTCATTAAATGCAAGCGCCAGACTTTGTGAAGTTTTAGCAGGCGGACACTCATGGCGTGAGTTGAATGATTTGCCCTCATCCGCAATACGATTAAACACATAACGCTTTTCACATACATCCACTTTTGGCTGTTTATTCGTTACCTCAAAGTGATCGCTACCTTCTTTAAGCATTTTCCAAAATTCAAACTTTGGGTGATTGACTTTTTTAGCCATATTTTCAGCCGTCATGCGAAACGGGAAAGCCTGAACCTGAAACGCTTTTTGTCCGCCCTTGAAAGCCTCACGTGCCAGCGCATAAATTTCTTCGATATATTCATCAGTCATCGAATAACAGCCAGCAGATGAGCAATCGCCATGGACCATCAAATAAGACCCCGTACGCCCATTTGCTTGGTCATATTTGTTTGGAAAACCAAGATTAAACGATAGATGATAACTGGAATTTGGGTTCATCAAGCCTTTTGAGACATGATAAAACCCTTCAGGCGCCTGACGGTCACCTTCTTTGTATTTGGGACCAAGTTTGCCTGACCACTTGCAAATCTCATAGGTATTCAAAAGCGCATAGCGTTTTCTATGGTCTTGCTTCCAGACCTCCATGACATTTTCTTCCTTGAAAACACGCAGCATAATAGGCGCACCAAGGGTCATGCCTTTAGTCTTCATGGTTTTTACAAGATGTTGAGGAACCGGTTTCTCATGCTTTGGCACAGAACTACCCAAAAGGTCACCATTACAGGCAGCCAATATCGTACCAGCAAATAAAATAGCTATTGTTTTTGAAGCTCTGCGTCTCATGAAATACCATCAAAATAACATTCTGCACAAAATGATATAAGACATATCAATTGACAAGCCGTTACCAAACCCTGCTCACAATATTGTCAGCAAGTGCGAGAAAGCATTCAAATTAGGATAAATTGCGTCCCATCGCCAAAAACTTCTCCTGACGTTCGCGTTTTATTGCTTCCCCGTCCATGTTTTCAAACTGCTGCAGAGCATCCACTATTTGAGCTTTTGCAGCATCAATCACGACTTCATGGCCACGATGCGCACCGCCCAGTGGTTCTGGAATGATACCATCCACAATCCCCATTTGCAGTAGGTCTTGCGCTGTAATCTTCATGGATGTTGCGATATCTTTTGCACGCGCTGGATCACGCCAAAGAATGGAAGCACCCGCTTCTGGCGATATCACACTGTAAATTGAGTGTTCCAGCATATAAACACGGTTTGCAGATGCAATGGCAATCGCGCCACCAGACCCGCCTTCACCGATGATGACAGAAACCATGGGCACTTCTAACGTAAGGCATTTTTCTGTCGAACGCGCAATCGCTTCCGCCTGTCCACGCGCTTCAGCGCCAAGGCCAGGATAGGCACCTGCAGTATCTACGAGTGAAATAACAGGGAGATTATAACGCTCAGCCATTTCCATAATGCGAATGGCCTTACGATAACCCTCAGGCCTTGCCATGCCAAAATTGTGCTTCAAGCGCGTTTCAGTATCGACACCTTTTTCCTGCCCAATAATAGCAACTGAACGCCCGTCAAAACGGCCAAGGCCAGCAAAGATTGCGTGATCTTCACCAAAATAGCGATCACCCGCAAGTGGAGTAAAATCTTCAATCATCGCTTTTTGATAATCCACAAAGTGCGGACGGTCAGGATGCCGCGCAACTTGGGTCTTATCCCAAGGCGTAAGTTTTCCGTAAAGACCTTCAAGAATAGTGGCAGACTTTTTTTCAAGTCTGGCGATGTCTTCGCTCAGATCAACACTTTCATCTTGGTCAGCCAGGCTTCGCAATTCGCGAATTTGCCCTTCAAGGTCTGCAACCGGCTTTTCAAACTCTAAATAACTTACCATTGAAAATCACACTCTTGGGGTAGGTTTAAACTTTTGCACTCATAAAACAGATGTAGAGAGGATTCGCAACAAATCCTCACAAATTCCTGATGCGAAGGCGCGTAATTCTATTCTTTTCACGTTTTAAAATCACAAATCGCTTCTGGTAGAAAGTAAATGTCTGCTTTTCTTCTGGAATCATCTGGGCAGAATGTATCACAAGACCCGCGACTGTATTCGCCTCTTCATCCGGCAAATTCCAGTCAAGGGCGCGGTTTAAGTCTCGCAACTGCACACTGCCTTCAACAATCCAGGAACCATCTGCCTGCGCTTTAACACCTGAAACCTCTTCATCGTGTTCATCTGCAATTTCGCCAACGATTTCTTCCAGAATATCTTCAAGCGTTACAATGCCTTCCATTTCACCGTATTCATCCACGACCACTGCAAAGTGAGCCTGTTTGCGCAAAAACGCATTTAACTGATCTTTGAGTGTGGTTGTCTCTGGCACAAACCAAGGTTTGGAAGCAATCTTCTTGATGTCTAGCGTCTTGGGGTCTTTACGCTTACCAGCCAACGAACGTAAAATATCCTTTGCGTGAATAACGCCGATAATATTATCAATATCCCCCTGCCAGACAGGAATTCGCGTGTAAGGACTTGCCAATATCAGTTTTATGATTTGCTCAGGCGGATCATCAGCATTGATGCTTTCCATGTTGGTACGGTGAATCATAACGTCGGAAATTTCCAACTCATGCAAATCCAAAATACCGCCCAAACGATCGCGATCATCTTTGATCACAGAACCATCGCGGTGTAATAATTCAACCGCCCCACGTAGTTCTTCATGGGCGGTTAAAAGATCATCATTGCCAATTGGTGTGCCAACCAGTTTCAAAATCCTTCGCACCAGCCATCCAACAGCTTTTGCAAGCGGCGCAAAGACAACAACAAGAATTCGAATAGCAGGCGCAACCGTCACTGCGAACTTGTCTGCATTGGCAAGTGCAATTGATTTGGGCATTACCTCGGCAAAAATCACAACCAAAATGGTCATCACAAGCGTAGCAACAGCAACGCCCGCTTCACCAAACAACCCAAGAAAAAAACTGGTCGCTAAGGCAGAAGCAAGGATATTGACGATATTATTGCCAATCAGCAGCGTACCGATCAATTGCTCTTTCTGCTCAATCAGCTCAGTCACCTGCCCTGCGCGTTTGTCTCCATTTTTCTCAAGCTGGTGCATCCGCGCACGTGAAGCAGCGGTCAGTGCTGTTTCAGAGCCCGAAAAAAAGCCTGAAAGAATTATCAGTAGTAGAATAACAAGAAACGTTAGTAGATATGCAGTCGTCATTTGGAAAGTTGATCCGTTAAAAATCCAGACACCTCTGATGGCGGTATGTCATCTGCAATATAGGACTTTCCGATGCCTTTTGTAAGAATAAACGTAAGCGCCCCACGTTTGACCTTTTTGTCCTGCGCAATGAAGCTCATCAAGGTTTCTGTATTTGGAAGACCACCTGGAATTTCGGAAATCTCAGTTGGCAGTCCAACGGCCTTTAAATGTGCTTCGACGCGGTTCACATCATCCATCGAACAATGGTTTAAACGATTAGAAAAACGATGCGCGAGCATCATACCGATTGCCACACCTTCGCCGTGGACAAGCCTTGCCCCGTCATAGCCCGTATAACCTTCAAGCGCGTGGCCAAACGTATGTCCAAGGTTAAGCAATGCACGCTGGCCGGCTTCTGTCTCATCTGCGGCGACAATTTCAGCTTTTGCCTGACATGATGTCTTAATCGCATGTGCAAGGCCCGCACCCTGCGCAAACACATCACCGTGATTATACTCAAGCCACGAAAAGAAATCGGGATATTTAATCAAACCATATTTGGCGACTTCAGCATAACCCGCACGAAACTCACGAGGCTCAAGTGTTTTTAAAACATCCAGATCAATCAGCACAGCTTCTGGCTGATAAAAAGCACCGACCAGATTTTTACCATGCGAAGAATTAATCCCCGTCTTACCACCAACGGAAGAATCCACCTGCGCCAAAAGCGAGGTTGGAACCTGAATAAACTTCATGCCACGGCG
>CALAIO010000045.1 GCA_937923355.1 uncultured Rhizobiaceae group bacterium
TTGCCTGTTTATTATCAGGTTTTTGTGTGCGGGTGACCTTGCTCATAAAAGCGTTATAGGTGAAATTGGTCAAATGAAAAAGCAAGATTTCATGTCTGAACTGCCTACCTTTGAAAAAGGTCAGGTTTGGCTCGTGGGTGCCGGCCCGGGAGATCCAGGTTTATTGACACTTCATGCAGCTAATGCGATCCGCCAAGCTGATGTGATTGTTTATGATGCGTTGGTCAATGATGCTATTTTGAGTCTTGCTAGTGACGACGTTGTTTTGCACTACGCAGGCAAACGCGGTGGGAAACCATCTCCAAAACAGCGTGATATCTCCTTGCGCCTTGTAGAATTTGCAAAAGAAGAAAAGCGCGTGTTGCGCCTCAAAGGTGGTGATCCGTTTGTGTTTGGCCGTGGTGGTGAAGAAGCTTTGACATTGGTGGAACATGGTGTTCCATTTAGAATTGTTCCGGGTATTTCGGCTGGTATTGGTGGATTGGCCTATGCTGGTATTCCGGTGACACATCGCGATATCAACCATTCTGTGACTTTCCTGACAGGCCATGATGCTTCTGGGCTAGTGCCAGATGCGGTTGATTGGGAAAGCGTTTCCAAAGGTTCACCCGTTGTTGTGATGTATATGGCGATGAAACACTGGTCGAATATTCGAGATCGTTTTTTGGCGGCCGGGCGACCTGCATCTCAACCGATGGCTTTTGTGTGCGAGGCAACGACTGATCGTCAACGGGTTCTTGAGACAACGATTGGTTCGTCTTTGGAAGATTTGGCAAAAACAGATATCAAGCCACCGGCAATTGTTGTTGTGGGAGAAGCAGTTAAGCTTCGATCTGCGCTTGACTGGTTAGGTGCCATGGATGGTAAGGTACTGCAGGCAGACCCGCTTGGCAGAAACATTACCCAAGAAGTTGGATGAGTTACACATTAAAACATGGGCTTTTGATTGCAGCCCCTTCCTCTGGTAGTGGTAAGACTGTTCTTACCCTGGCACTTTTGCGTGCCTTGAAAGACAAGGGCATTGATATTGCCTCTGCAAAAGCTGGCCCTGACTATATTGATCCTGCATTTCATGCCATTGCCAGTGGCTATTCTTCTGTCAATCTTGATCCATGGGCCATGACTCCACCGCGGTTTGCTTCTCTTGCACAACGCCAAGAAGGTTCTCATCTTTTGGTTGAAGGCATGATGGGGCTTTATGACGGAGCCGCTGATGGAACTGGTTCTGCAGCAGAACTTTCCAAAGCACTTGGTGTGCCTGTTATTTTGATCGTTGATGCAGCAAAGCAATCGCATTCGATTGCTGCCCTTGTGCGCGGATTTCGCGATCATGATGACAAGCTGAAAATCGCAGGTGTTATCCTCAACAAGGTAGGCAGTGCACGTCATAAAAAGATGCTTTGCGATGCACTGGAAGAAATCAAGGTTGACGTGCTTGGGGTTATTCCACGAGACGAGAGCTTTCAGCTTCCTGAACGTCATCTTGGCCTAGTTCAGGCAGGTGAAACGGAAGACATTGAAGCCTTTATCGCGCAGGCTGCTGTGACGCTTGGCAAGACGTGTGATTTGGACAAAATAGCTGATTGTTTTGTGCCGATAAGAGAGCGCAAACGACAAGGAACGCAATTGCCGCCACTTGGGCAGGAAATTGCCATAGCGCAGGATGAAGCGTTTTCGTTTATTTATCCGCATATTTTGGAAGACTGGCGTCAACAGGGTGCATCGCTTACCTTTTTCTCTCCACTTGCCAATGAAGCACCCAAAACGGGTGTCGATGCGATTTATCTACCAGGTGGATATCCAGAGCTTTACGCAGGTAAATTGGCAGGCGCAGATGATTTCAGGTTTGCACTAGAGATTGCACGCGACCGCGAAACCCTGATTTATGGTGAGTGCGGCGGCTATATGGTGCTTGGAGAAGGCATTGAAGATGCAGAAGGTAAGATGCATAAAATGGTAGGGCTCCTGAATTTAGAAACCAGCTTTGCCCAACGCAAATTACATCTGGGATATCGGACACTTGAGACTGAGAATTTCGTTTTCGGTGATGCGCTTAACGCTCATGAGTTTCATTATACGACTGTAATAAAAGAAGAGGGCGAGCCGCTCTTTACAGCGACCGATGCGCTTGGAACCAATTTAGGTTCTGCCGGATTGCGTGATGGTACGGTCATGGGTTCTTACATGCACATCATTGATGGGCAGTAATCATGAGTGCAATTGTTCACGGTGGCAGACTGGATGCTGCAATCGCCGAATATGGTGGTGAACGTGGCGACTGGTTAGATTTATCGACGGGCATTAATCCAAATCCGTATCCTGTCCCTGAGATTTCCAGTGAAAGTTGGCAACGTCTGCCTGATGAAGCGGCACAATCACGATTAATCTCATCAGCAAGAAAATACTATAATGTTCCAGATGAATTTGTGCTTGTCGCTTCGAATGGAACGCAAGCGATTATTCAATCTCTTCCTCAAATTTTAGCTCAACAAAAAGTTGCGATTGTTTCTCCAACCTATGAAGAGCATTCCCATTGTTGGAAGCTGGCAGGGCGTGAGGTTGTTAAGGTTCAAACACTTAATGAAGGTGTCGAATGCGCTGATATCGTTATTATTGTAAATCCGAATAATCCGACTGCAGTGACGTATCAACCAGATGAATTGTCTCATGCGGCGCAAAAATTAGAACGCAAGTCTGGCATTCTGATTGTTGATGAGGCTTTTGGGGATGTCATGCCTGAACTTTCTGTTGTGCCACAAATGTCCAATAATATGATTGTACTGCGTTCTTTTGGTAAGTTCTTCGGGCTTGCAGGTCTGCGACTTGGGTTTGGGATTGCTTCGAAGACTGTTTCTGACAAGTTGAAGTTAAGGCTGGGGCCATGGAGTGTTTCTGGCCCTGCATTAGAGATTGGTGCTGCTGCATTTGGTGATCAGCGGTGGATTGAAAATACGCGTGTTCAGATAAAACAGAATTCAGAAGATCAAGCAGAAGTGGTTGAGGCATGTGGCCTTAAGTTAATTGGTAATGCTGGCTTGTTTATGGAATTCGAACATGACAGTTCTGTTGCGCTTCATGAGGCATTATTGAAAGAGCATATTTTGGTGCGACCTTTTTCTGAGCGACCGACAAGATTACGCTTTGGACTTTGCAAGAACATGGAAGAACTGGAGCGTTTTGCTTTGGCCTTAAAACCAAATGTTTGATCCGCTTTTCATATTGTTAATTGCGTTGATGCTTGATTGGTATTTTGGTGAACCAGAAGCGCTCTGGTCAAGATTACCTCACCCGGTTGTCTTGTTTGGCAAAGCGGTTTCATTTGCTGATAAGCGGCTGAATAAATCAAAAGATAGCGATCAGGAACAATATAAAAAGGGTGCAGTTGCGATTTCGCTTTTAATTCTCTTGGGGCTTTTCGCTTCGTTTTTCATTCAGGGTGTTGTCGACTTCTTTAGCCCGATTGGCTTTCTTATGGAGCTTTTTATTGTCTTTGTTTTGCTAGCGCAAAAGAGTTTGGCTGATCATGTGGAGGCTGTAGCAATTGGTTTGAAAGAAGACGGATTGAAAGGTGGGCAAAAAGCAGTGGGTATGATTGTTGGTCGTGATCCATCCAGCCTTGATAAATCAGGTGTCAGCCGTGCAGCGATTGAAAGTCTAGCCGAGAATTTTTCTGACGGCGTTGTGGCACCTGCCTTCTGGTATGCCGTTTTTGGTTTGCCAGGGATTATTGTTTACAAGATGATCAATACTGCAGACTCGATGATTGCTTACCGCAATGAAAAATATCTCTGGTTTGGTCGCGTAGCTGCGCAGATTGATGATTTGGCAAACTGGCTTCCTGCTAGGCTTTCTGCTGTTCTGATTGCTTTAGGTTCTGGTATGTTAAATGGCGTTGCCGCATTTAAAAACGCAATGATTGTTACCTTGAGAGATTCAGGACTACATCGCTCACCCAATGCAGGTTGGCCAGAAGCGTCCATGGCTGGTGGTGCTGATTTAGCTTTGGGCGGACCACGCATCTATCCGGATGAAACGGTTCAACAAGCTTATCTCAATAGTTCTGGTAAGCGTGATTTGGATGCAAAAGATATCAAGCACGCCATTCAGGTTTTTGCTTTGGCTTGTTTTTCGCTTTGGTTTTTTACTGGTGTTCTGGTGGTGTTATTCTGACAGGCTCAGCATAGGGCGGCATGGCTTCAAAGACTTGTTTGAAGGTCAATCCTTCCCACGCCATTTGCGTTGCACGAATGACGCCTGCGTGGCAAACGATAGCCGTGTCCATATCTGCCTGTTTCAAAGCTTCCAGAACACGGTCTTGAACGTCTTGAAAACTTTCACCGC
>CALAIO010000046.1 GCA_937923355.1 uncultured Rhizobiaceae group bacterium
TTCTTTCGCGCACGGCCTGGTTGACCGCTTGCAAAAAGTTCAAACCTAATATTTTCTTTATCAAGGCCATGGTTTTTGAGCGCATCCGATATTGCCAGCATCATCGGTTCAGGACCGCAGATATAAGCCGTTGTTACCGTATCAAAATCAATCCAGGATTTAAAAAGTACATCACATTTCTTACCATCTACACGCCCATGGAATAATTCAATATCCTGACTTTCATCTTCCAGCAAATGAATGATATTTAACCGTCCCATGTAGATATTTTTGAGGTCTTCGAGTTCTTCACGAAACATGATCGTATTGAGATTTCGATTGGCATAAACGAGCGTCACCGACGAATGATTTTCGTCTTGCAGCGCTGATTTCAAAATCGACAATACTGGCGTAATGCCTGAGCCACCTGCGAAAGCAAGGTAATGATTGCCATCGTGTTTTTGCGGCGTTTTGTAAAACTTGCCCATCGGCAGCATGGCTTCAAGCGTATCGCCTATTTGTAGCTCCGTATTCGCCCAGGTCGAGAAAGCGCCACCGTCGACTTTTTTGACGCCCACTTGCAGCAGGTTCTCATTTACAGCAGCGCAGATTGAATAAGAGCGTCTCAGTTCTACACCGTCAAATTCTTTCCTGAAAGTCAGATATTGCCCTTGGACAAATTGAAACGCTTCCGCTTGTTCAGACCCTAGTGTCAAAACAACCGCATCGCGAATGGTTTTATGAATATTTACTACTTTGAGTTTGTGAAATTGAACCATCACCACCAACCTAGATGCACTTGAAATAATCGAAAGGCTCAAGACATTCCTTGCAGCGCCATTGCGCTTTACAGGGTGTAGAGCCGAACTGACTGATCTTTTCGATACTTGAAGATTTGCAATGTGGACAATGTTCTGGCTCACCCGCTGCCTGTGGTGGAGCGATGCCGTATTCTTCCAACTTGGCCAGCCCTTTTTTGCTGAGCCAATCCGTTGTCCAAACGGGAGCAATCTGGGTTTTTATTTCCAGATTATCGATGCCACGTTTTGAAAGTTCAGTCTCGATATCCATCGCGATAA
This sequence comes from uncultured Rhizobiaceae group bacterium, assembly GCA_937923355.1. The sequence continues at coordinate 1,059 of CALAIO010000046.1, forward strand.
CGGACATCGCAGGACAGCCAGAATAAGTGGGTGTGATTGTAATTTGGAACTTATCCCCTTGCCAGACCACATCACGCACGACGCCCAAATCGACAACCGAGATTACAGGTATTTCAGGGTCTGGCACTGCTTCCAGCCAAGACCAAATATCGCTTACCTGTGGCATATCAATCGTTACCATGTTGCACCCGGATAAGAGCGCTGAAGCACCTGCATGGTTGCAAGCATGTGACCCAGATGCTCGGTATGTCTCTTGCCTGTTCGTCCACCCTTGTGAACAAAATCGCTATCAGGGATCTTCAAATGCGCATCACGCATTGTGCGCCTAACCAGTGTGTACCAAGGCGCTAATATTTCGCTAGGAAGTGGCGCAATGCCATCTTTGTGTATGGCTTCATCAACGTCATCGACCAACATGATTTCCCTCGCATATGGCCAAAGATAATCAAGTGCCGCCTGCATCTTTGCATTGCTAAGCTCAGTGCCATCACCGAGTGCAATAACCGTGTCTCGCGAACGCTCAAGATGGTATTGCGCCTCCTTCACAGACTTCAATGCAATTTCAGAAATACGTGAGTCTTTTGAATCGGTTAGCGCCGTTAGCCAAGGTACTTGATAAGCATCAAACAGAAATTGGCGCATCAAGGTGCGGCCGAAGTTTTCGTTCGGAGTTTCAAGCATTAATACATTTCTGAAGTCATAGGCTTCGCGTAGAAATGCAAGGTCATTTGCAGTGCGTCCCTCGCCTTCAACTTCAGTTGCATAGTCAAGCCAAAGCTTCGTCTGGCCAATCAAATCAAGTGCTGTATTGGCGAGCGCTATATCTTCTTCAAGAGCGGGTGCTGTGCCACACCACTCGGATGTACGATGACCTAATACGAGTACATTATCTCCCTGCCTAAGAAGAAATTCAAAGAGTGCGCTCATTACATATTTCCAGCTTCATCTGGCAGGTCATAAAATGTCGGGTGGCGATAAATTTTGTCTTTTGCAGGGTCAAACATCGGACCTTTTTCTGACGGCGTAGAAGCCGTTATATGTCTTGCATCAACCACCCAAATGCTCACGCCTTCATTGCGTCTTGTATAAACATCGCGCGCATTTTTCATTGCCATTTCATTGTCGCTTGCATGAAGCGAACCCACGTGACGATGGCTCATACCGTGTTGCCCACGGATGAAAACTTCCCATAGTGGCCATTCTTTTCTCTCAGACATGCCCCTACTCCGCAGCTTGTATTAGAGCGGCTTTTTTCTCCGCATGCACCATCATGGCATCGCGCACCCAAGCACCTTCATCCCATGCCTTTTTGCGCGTCTCAAGACGCTCATGATTGCACGGACCATTGCCCTTCAAGACATCGTAGAACTCGTCCCAATCAGGTTGAGAAAAATCATAGTGACCTGTTTCTTCATTGAACTTCAGATTTTCATCTGGAACTTTAAGGCCGAGATATTCAGCTTGCGGAACGGTCTCATCAACAAACTTCTGGCGTAATTCATCGTTGGAATTCATCTTGATTTTCCAAGCCATGGATTGGGCAGAATGAACACTGTCTTTATCCGACGGACCGAACATCATAAGCGCGGGCCCCCAAAATCGATTAAGTGCATCTTGCGCCATGCGTTTTTGATCTTTTGTTCCATTGGCCATGACCATCATGATTTGAAAACCTTGGCGCTGATGGAAACTTTCTTCCTTGCAGATACGCACCATGGCTCTTGCATAGGGACCGTATGAAGTGCGCTGAAGTGGAACCTGATTCATGATCGCAGCACCATCGACCAACCAGCCGACCGCCCCCATATCTGCCCAAGTCAGTGTTGGATAATTGAAAATGGAAGAATATTTCATCTTGCCTGAATGAAGCATTTCATACAGTTCATCTCGGCTGACACCCAGAGTCTCTGCGGCACAATATAAGTATAGTCCATGCCCTGCTTCATCTTGCACTTTGGCAAGAAGGTTTGCTTTTCGTTCCAATGTGGGCGCACGGGTAATCCAGTTCCCTTCTGGCAATTGGCCGACGACTTCTGAATGGGCATGTTGACCAATTTGACGGATCAGGTTTTTACGATATGCGTCTGGCATCCATTCCTTGGGCTCAATTTTTTCACCCCGATCAATGCGCTCTTGAAAAGCACGCTCTTGCGGTGACATTTCTTCAAGAGATTGAACATTTTTGCCAGTGGATTTTACAAGTTGTGCATACATGATAGTTTCTCCTAAGTTCGCTCAAGGATTAAGGCAACGCCTTGCCCGACGCCCACACACATAGTGCATAGCGCATAACGCCCACCTGTTCTGCGAAGTTGATAAGCAGCTGTCATCACCAATCGTGCGCCAGACATGCCAAGCGGATGCCCAAGAGCAATTGCGCCACCATTTGGATTTACATGCTCTGCATCATCAGCAATGCCAAGCTCTCTTAGTGTTGCAAGTCCCTGACTTGCGAAAGCCTCATTCAACTCAATCACATCCATCTGATCAAGTGAGAGACCTGTGCGTTCCAAAACCTTTCGGGTAGCAGGTACGGGACCAATGCCCATGATGTGAGGAGATACACCAGCAGCTGACATACCAACAATGCGGGCAAGTGGTTTGGCTTTTTTTGCTGCGGCTTCATCGCCCAACAGCAAGGCAGCAGCACCATCATTTACGCCAGACGCATTGCCTGCGGTGACAGATTTATCTTCACCATTGATACCTTTAAGGATAGAAAGCTTAGCGGCATCCGCGTTTGCGCGCGGGTGTTCATCCTTATCGAAATATATTGAATCACCTTTGCGTTGCGGTATTTCAACGGGCATGATTTCATCATTAAACACGTCCGCTTCATAAGCCTTTTGATAGCGAGCTTGGCTGCGCGCAGCGAAAGCGTCCTGATCTTCACGATTAATACCAAACTCATCTGCTACATTATCAGCAGTTTGCGGCATGGAATCGATGCCATAGGCTTCTTTCATTTTCCTATTTACAAAGCGCCAGCCAATGGTTGTATCAAAAACCTCATTTGCACGTGAAAATGCTGTGGTTGCCTTTGGCATGACGAAAGGCGCGCGGCTCATGCTTTCAACGCCACCCGCAATGGCCATATGATAGTCGCCAGCTTTTATACCTCTTGCCGCCATTCCCACTGCATCCATGCCAGAACCGCAAAGCCTGTTGATTGTGGTTCCTGGCACATCGACAGGAAGGCCAGCCAGCAAAGCCGCCATGCGCGCGACATTGCGATTATCTTCACCCGCCTGATTGGCATCGCCATAAATGACATCATCA
>CALAIO010000047.1 GCA_937923355.1 uncultured Rhizobiaceae group bacterium
CGTTTGGCTTAAAAAATCATAAGCTACATTTCATCTCCTTCGAGCAATATCCAATCACGCAAGAAGAAATGGCAAAGGCCCTTTCTCATTGGCCTGAGTTAGAAATTCTTTCAAGTCGGTTGATTGAAATCTGGCAACCTCAACAAACGATAGAGGTTGAGTTTTCTAACACTATCCAACTCACAATACATATAGGCGACGCCAATGCACTTTTGCCTAAGCTAAACTTTAAGGCAGATGTTTGGTATCTTGATGGTTTTTCTCCCGCCAAAAATCCTGAACTATGGAATGAAACGTTGATGATGGAAGTCGGCAAACACACCGCAAAGAGCGGAACCTTTGCAACCTATACCGCAGCTGGTTTTGTGAAACGTGGGCTACAGGCAGCAGGCTTTGAAGTGGAAAAGACAAAAGGGTTCGGACGTAAACGAGATATGTTGATAGGAAAAATGCCAATATAGACCGCGACATGTGCGTCGCTCATGGACATTAAAACGCAAGCTACATTCTGACATCTTAATTCTATCAATGAAGCTGGAATTATCTCATGGATATGAATCTTAAAACCCAAATCGCAAATGCTGCTTTACCAATCGAAAAAGCAACGGGCATGCCAAACTGGTTTTATACTTCTCCAGATGCGATTATGGAAGAAAAGCGTAAAATCTTCTCACCCAATTGGGTCGGCATTGGTTTTGGCAAGGATGTACCGGAGCCAGGCGACGTAAAACCAGTTGAATTTCTGGGCGACCCTTTCATCATTTCGCACGGGCGAGACGGACAAATCCGCGTCTTTCACAATGCCTGCCGCCACCGCGGTGTTAAACTTGTGCAGGAAGCTGGCAAGACAACTGGCCTGCTACGCTGCCCCTATCACGCATGGTGTTATTCAACCGAAGGTGCCTTGAAACAAACCCCACACGTTGGCGGCCCCGGCATTCACGAGCATGAGACTATCGACAAATCACAACTTGGCTTGGTCGAAGTCAGAAGCCACACGCACCTTGACGTGGTTTTCGTCAACATCTCAGGCGATGCAGAGCCGTTTGAGGTTTATTTCAAGGATGTGCTGGAACGCTGGAAAGAGTTCGACAAGCCTATCTATCACGGCGGCGAAGAATCTTCTTTCAAACTTCAAGTCGAAACCAACTGGAAGCTGGCTGTAGAAAACTATTCCGAAGCCTATCACCTGCCCTTCATCCACCCGGGATTAAACGAAGTTTCCAAACTCGAAGACCATGCAAACATCTTGAGTGATGGGCCTTTCTCAGGCCAACTTACTCGCGCCTTCACTATGGCAGTGGATGAAGAGGGACGAAACTTCTCATCTTTTGAGGGCTTATCAGAACGCTGGGACAAGGAAGCAGAATACATCACCTTTTATCCAAACGTCATGTTCGGTGTCCACAAGGACCACACCTTCGGCATCGTACTGGAACCCAAATCCTCAAGCCAAACACTCGAACATATCGAACTCTACTACGCCTCCGATGAAATGAGATCAGAAGAATGGCAAGACATGCGCAACACCAACGCAAGCTTTTGGAAAGAAGTCTTCGGCGAAGATGTCGGCGTCGTGGAAGCAATGCAAGAAGGCCGCAAGGCAGACGGCTTCGACGGCGGCCACTTCTCTCCCGTCATGGATGAATCCACGCATCACTTTCATAGATGGGTGGCTGGGCATTTTATGGATGGTGTGAAAAATTAAATGATTTGAAACGGTTTTTTAGTTAGGCTAAGAAAATAAATAATCGAATTATATCTGGGGAAAGTACCTGTAAGTGATTGAATTTATTAGGTAGAGCATCTGGTGTTCTAATTATTTAGTATTTTTTAAAAATAGAAATAAATCCGTACATTGCAACCATCAATGTAGTAGTAATCATTTGAGTTAAGTCAATTGAGAAAGAAAACATTACTTAGAATATCAAGAATATGTGTTAAATACAACCACAACATCCATATCTACAATATCTTAAGTGTATTGTAGATATTTATTTATCGATATAAAATTTATCTAATTCACTCAGGCCCAGTCTTCTTCATACTCTCACGCTCTGAAAATGTAGCCAACATCTGCGTCAAAACAGGTCGCCCTTCACGCCAATCAAAATCTGGCTGGCGGAAATCGAGATAGGATAGTGCAGATGCAACGCCGATCGAGCCAAGGTGAATATCTTGAATACGCCCTGCTCGCCATGTTTCCAGTACGTCCAGAGCTTGAACAATCTTCTTTTGCTGAGCGTCCATCCAGACGTCCCATTGATATTCTTTAGGACGAAGCGCTTGTTCATAGCGAATGGCGACAGCCGTCTCCATGATACCGTCAGCCATCGACTGACACACGAGCGTATTATAACGTTCCATTCCCACTTCAGGGATCATCTTCTCCCCATCGTGTAGGCCATCCAGATATTCACAAATCACACGACTATCAAAAAGCGTATGCCCGTCTTCTAGAACAAGCGTTGGAATTTTACCAAGCGGGTTAAGCTTCGCCAAATCAGCATCAGGTGTCAGTGCGGTATTACTCACATCCACCAGTTCGAGCTTGTCGATCTGACCTGTCTCATAGGCAAGCATTAGAACTTTACGAACGAATGGTGATGGCGGTGAATACCAAAGCTTCATGGGAGGTTCTCCAAATTATAGTTGCCTTAAGTTGAGCATAGTCATTTTGGGATGACAACTATTATATGAGCAGTTCCCTTCTCCCCTTGTGGGAGAAGGTGGCAGCGAAGCTGACG
>CALAIO010000048.1 GCA_937923355.1 uncultured Rhizobiaceae group bacterium
GTCGTCATGATCATGCAAAATACGCACGAGTGAAATAAGGTCTGCCCCTTGCGGCAGAGCATCTTCAAAAAATGAGCCCCCATGACACTTTGCTCTTGTGGATAAACTATTGTCTGCGAAGTTTTTTTCTGCCCGTTTGGCGACTTCAGGCAAATCAAACAGCTTCAGCTTAAGATCAGGATAGGTATTTGCGACGCAAGTTAAAAAGGTTCCTTGTCCGCCGCCAACATCAAGCAGTGTTTGATATGGTGAAAAATCAAAGCTCGCCAAAACTTCATTTGCAACCATCAGCTGGCTTTCGCTCATTAGTTGGCTATAGGCGCTGACTTTATTGGCATCAACCGTGGCCGGTGCTTCACTTCTCGCATAATCCCAATAGCGTGAGAGATTTGTTTCACGTCTACCAGATTTGAGCAGATCAACTGGATCAACAAGGTCTTTATAAAATTCACCGTGATGGCCGATCATGGCCAATACGCCTTTGTTAATTGATAGCGCTGCGCCCAAGTCGCCGAGACGGTATCTTTCATGACGTTTTTCAAAAAGCCTTAAAGAGACTGCGCCATCCATAAGTCTTCTTGTTTCATCCAGTTCCAAACCTGTAAAGTGAGATACTTCCTCCAGTGTTGCGCCCGGTTTTTTTAGTTTTGGGTTGGTTATTATTCCCAATTCAACACAGGAGTAGAGGATTTGAGAATAAACAAAGCCGGATACAATATCAAAGAGTTCGCTTTGGCGTTTTCGTACGATGGGACGCGTTAGCGGGAATTTAATCGCAAAGTCATGGAATTTTTGGGATGTAAGGCATTTTTCTTGGAAATCTAGCCAAACATCATAAAGCCCCACAGCACGTTACCTTTTTATGCTGCGTCTTTTGCAAGCTTTGCGGGTACAAGACGTGTTGCTTGCGCGATAATGAGTTCGCGTAATTCATCGCCACCCTTACAGTCCGGAATAGAATCAGCTGCATTATGAACGATATTTTTTAAACGAGACATTGCCCCTTCAAGACCATATCTTGAAACCGCATTGGGACGAGAGAAGTTTTCATCTTGTGCCACAGGCTTGCCGCTTTCCTTTACCGTTCCAACAGCATCCAGCAAGTCATCTGCGATTTGATAGGCTTCACCTATTTGCTCCCCGAGAGGACGCCATAGCGACGGATCAGAACCCGCAGCTATGGCGCCCGATGTCACCGCACCAACGAACAGGGAGCCCGTTTTGGCACGATGATATTTCGAAATATCGATTTTGCTTTCGCTTTCCCAAGCCTGCCCTGCAACAATACCGCCAGACATTCCAACGCAACCGGCAATAGTTGTGATCAAGGGTGCAAGCCTTTCAGGGCGATTTGCACATGCTCTTGTAATTGTATTAAAGGCCTCAACAATTAACGCGTCTCCTGCCAGAACAGCGAGTGGTTGACCATGAAGCGCATGGACACTTTTTCTACCACGCCGCATATCTGCATCATCAAAGCAGGGAAGATCATCGTGCACCAAAGATGCGCAATGCAATAATTCTATCGCCGCAGCGGCACCTTCTGCAACTTCTTCATCTTTACATGAACACGCTGCAGCAACCGAAACACAAAGCAAAGGACGCACACGTGCGCCGCCTGGAAAAACTGAATAATGTACTGCTTTTGCAAGCTTTGGAGGACAAGGACTTGCTGTCGCTATTTCAATTGCAGTTTCAAGGCATGCCTCAATTCGCGCAACAGCTTCCATTTCCATCCTCCAATATATGTCAAATAAATTAGACAATTTGACTTGTCATTTAATATTGACGATATTTCAAGATAATGCAAGCAGGAGATTATTTATTGTGTTGAATGTGACAGTTGACAAAACTGTAGAAGCGCCAAATAGAACGTTGATTGTAGGTGCCGGAATGGCTGGTTTGGCTGCAAGCATTGCACTTTCTTCTCAAGGTGAAGAGGTAACTTTGCTCGAAGCGCAGTCTTATCCTGGCGGAAAAATGCGTGAAATTGCTTCAGACATCGGCGGCATTGATTCTGGCCCGACTGTTTTTACCATGAAATATATTTTCGATAAGTTGTTTGCCATGGCAGGCACCAGGTTAGAGGATCATGTTTCCATTACCAAGGCAGATATTCTGGCAAGACATGCCTGGGATAAGAAGGGCGTCTTTGATCTTCACGCGGACAGAAAACACTCTGCTGATACCATTGGAACTTTCTTTGATAAAAAAAACGCAGAAGGTTATCTACGCTTTTGTGAAGATGCTGGTGCTATCTTTAATACGCTTAAGGATACAATGATCGGAGCGCAGCGCCCTTCGCCATTCGATTTGACGCAACGCATTGGCTTTACCAATTTCAAATCTATATGGGGATTGAAACCATTAAATACGCTCTGGAGTGCGTTAGGCAATTATTTTCCAGATCCGCGTTTGCAACAATTATTTGGCCGATACGCGACCTATGTCGGTTCTTCCCCCTATCTGGCACCTGCAACCTTGATGCTGATTGCTCATGTTGAACAAGAAGGCGTGTGGATGATTGAAGGTGGTATGCACCGTTTAGCACTTGCCATGCTTGAAGTTGCTAAGACACAAGGCGTCACTTTCAAGGATAACGCATCAGCACAAAAGATACTGGTTCAAAACAATAAAGCATGTGGCATCATTTTGGAGAGCGGTGAAATTCTCACGGCAAACAAGATTATATTTTGTGGTGATGTTTCAAAACTGACTTCAGAATTTTTGTCAGACTCCACACAAGGCCCAAAGACCGTTCCGCCAAAAAAACGATCCCTTTCTGCGCTAACATGGTCAATGACTGCAAAAATAAGCGGCATTGATTTGCATCGGCACAATGTCTTTTTCTCTAATGATTATAAACGTGAATTTGACTCCATCTTCAAATCGAACACAATTCCTAAAAAGCCCACGCTCTATATTTGTGCGCAAGACAGGAATGATAACTTTGCCAAGACGACCCCAAATGAAGAGCGGCTTTTGTGTTTGATCAATTCACCAGCATTTGGTGATAGCAAACGACTTTCAGATTCTGAGATTGCGATGTGCCAGGCCAACATGATAGCGACTGCTGAAAAGTGTGGTTTGGAGATTGAGCCAATTGCCTCGCAGGCAACACAAGCTGCCGATTTTGAAGCACTCTTCCCGGGTTCAGGCGGCGCACTTTATGGTAGAGCTTCGCACGGATGGTCTGCATCTTTTGCGAGGCCTGGATGTGCAACCAAAATACAAGGATTATATTTGGCAGGCGGCAGCGTTCACCCTGGACCCGGCGTCCCTATGGCAACCATGTCAGGCATGTTGGCTGCGGAGAAAATTCTTGCTTGATAAGCCCCTAGTTTCCCACGACCAAACCAATGGCCCTGACTTCAGTAAGCAGGTGACACCGCAAGGTTATGGCTGGTGGTATGCTGATGCGATTAGCGATGACGGGCAATTTGGGTTCTCCATTATCGCCATGATTGGTTCCGTCTTTTCCCCCTATTATGCGTGGTCAGGTCGCGAAAAGCCTAATGACTATATAGCGCTCAATGTTGGTCTTTATGGAAAAGGCGTCAAGCGCTGGACCATGACGGAGCGAACAGAAAACGCACTATTACAAACCCCAGAAAGACTTGTCATTGGCCCAAGCTCGCTTGAATGGGATGGCAATTCGCTTGTTGTTCATATCAATGAATGGGCTAATCCGATTTTCAGAAAAGTTGAAGGTACGCTTCGCCTGACACCTTCTGCACTTACAACAAAAGCCTATGAGATTGACGGCAAAGGCAAGCACTTTTGGCAACCGATTGCGCCTTTTTCACGCGTGGAGGCTCGTTTCAACAAGCCTGATTTAAACTGGCGAGGAAATGGTTATATCGATTCAAACTTTGGCAGTGAACCGCTTGAAGTTGGTTTTAAAAACTGGGACTGGTCTCGCGCGCATTTGAAAAACGGAACTGGTATTTTTTACGATGCCTTCACACGGGATGGAAACAATCATCAATTGGCTTTGAGAATAAACAAACAAGGTGACGTTAAAGAGGTTACGCCACCGCCAAGACAAGTATTAAGTAAAGGCCCTATCTGGCGCGTGCCACGCAGCACCCTTTTGGCAGATACGGAACAAGCGCAAACCTTGAGCATGTTGGAAGACACACCCTTTTACACACGTTCACAGATTAAAACCAAATTTGATAGTGAAGACGTGGTAGCTGTTCATGAAAGTCTGGATTGTGATCGTTTTGCCAGCCAGTGGGTGCGATGCTTGCTACCCTTCAGAATGCCGCGGGTGAAGAACTGATTAGTCCTCTTTGGGCTTTTTATTTTCTTTTTCCGCATCTTCTGCGTCCAGCTTATCGAGGGCGCGTAATTGCCACCAGCAAAACCCCATAACAAATGCAAAAACTGCGACAAGTGCAATAATCCCAATCAGGCTTTTAATATCCATCGGCTTTTACCGAGACCGCATTGCTTTTGCATTTTCCATGTATTGCTGATCCTGAGCATGCATTCTTGCAAACAGGTCAACGATCCAC
>CALAIO010000049.1 GCA_937923355.1 uncultured Rhizobiaceae group bacterium
TATAATGTTACAGAAGACGCTGACCTTGGTGTTCGATTGTTTCGCGAAGGATACCGCTGCAGCACGATTACTTTGCCAACTTTCGAAGAAGCTCCACCAAAGCTCATACCATGGATAAAGCAACGTACGCGCTGGTTAAAAGGCTGGATGCAGACTGTTTTGGTGCATAGCAGAAATCCAGTGCATTTTTTTAGCGATATGGGATTTAAAAATACAATCGCATTTCACCTGTTACTGACTTCTATTATAATCTCGGCCCTTATTCATCCGCTCTTTCTTTGTGTCATCTTCTGGCAACTCATTTCTCTTGGTACGCCCTCTGCTGCTGGCGTTGATGGCTTACTGGTTGCAACGAGTGCTTTTAACCTTGTAGGTGGTTATACGACTTACGGGTTACTGGCTTACGCCGTGCTGCAAAGCTCACGATATAGTAGCTGCACAAAATTGTTGTTTACACTTCCTTTTTATTGGATATTGATATCCATTGCAGGTTGGCGGGCATTTGTTCATTTAATTGTGAAGCCGCATGAATGGGAAAAAACCCCTCACGGCCTCGCCAAATAAAGTTTTTCCCTTAATATGCCACAAAGTTACTATCATGATTTGAAATGAGAATTTTTGTGAACATTCGACTTGCAAGCTTTGTTGTCATCACAATTTTAGCGACTTCTATATTCAGCGTAGAATATAATTTTATTACGCGCTCAGCCCATGCTGCATGTACAGATACTGCGGCACCTTTTGTTGATTGGGAAAATTGTCGTAAGCGTAATCTAATCATGGATAGCTTTGATTTTTCTGGTTCAAATTTTACAAAATCGGACTTAAGCGCTTCTGATTTGAGAAATAGCAATCTTACGAAAGCTAAATTTGTAAAAACCAATTTGGTTCGCGCATCTCTCTCAGGCTCTAATGCTCAAGAGGCAAACTTTGAGGGCGTTGTTGCTTCACGCACAGATTTCAGTAAGGGCAATTACAAAAACGCCAGCTTTTTAAAAGCAGAGATTAGCCGTTCTAATTTTTCAAATAGTAATTTAGAAAATGCAAACATGTCTAAAGCTGATTTGAGCAGGGTGAACTTTTTCAATGCCAATTTGAAGGGTGTAAACCTTGCCTTTTCGAACATCTCGAGAACTAATTTCACAGGTGCGGGCATTGATGAAAACTTTTCGCTGGAAGGTTCTTACATGTTTCTAACCCGTATTGAGGGGCTTGATTTGTCTGGTTCAAAAACCCTAAAGCAATGGCAAATTAATATGGCTTGCGGAAATAAAGAAACGATTTTGCCAGAAGGTATTTCAGCGCCCGATACATGGCCATGCGATTTTGATATCAATAATTAAGAAATATTTATCCTAAGCTTTGAAATGCTTTGAAAGTTTCAAACCTTGCGCCTGATAGTTTGAGCCCAAGTCCGTACCATAGAGTTGTGCAGGACGATCCAACATATGCTCATAAACAAGACTACCAACGAGTTGGTCATGCTCAAGGATAAATGGGACATCATGACTTCGCACTTCCAGAACACCGCGCGAACCTGCGCCACCAGCATGTATATGACCAAAGCCAGGGTCAAAAAAGCCTGCGTAATGCACACGGAATTCGCCTACCATGGTGTCATAAGGAACCATTTCGGCCGCATATAAAGGTGGCACATGAACTGCTTCGTTTGAAACGAGAATATAAAATTCATCGGGATCAAGCACCAAATCTTGTGTGCCATGATTATAAATAGGTTCCCAAAAGTCTAAAATCTCATGCGCTGCTTTTTTGTCAACATCCACCAGACCTGTATGACGCTTGCCACGGTAGCCAACCAGTCCGTTTTCATCACCCTTAAGGTCAATAGACATGCCAATGCCGCCATTACGGATAGTGGGTTCATTTCGCGCAACCAAGGTTTCTTTATTATGCAGATCGAGCAACTCGTCATCACTTAAAACCGTACGACCTTTTCTAAATCTAATTTGAGAAAGCCTGGAACCTTCGCGTGCGACAATAGGAAAAGTCATCGGGCTGACTTCCAGATAAAGCGGGCCTTTATAACCTGCAGGGATTTGATCGAATGCCTGACTTTCGTCAACAATAACCCGCGTAAAAATATCAAGACGTCCTGTCGAGCTTTTTGGATTTGCAGATGCTTCAATATCGGATGGCAGGGCAAGGCTCTCAATTAGCGGAACCAGATATACACATCCGGTTTCAAGAATGGCACCATCGGTTAAATCAAGTTCATGCAGTTTAAAGCGATCAAGTTTTTGACTAACAGACCTTCCCTTGCCTGGCAGAAATGATGCTCTTACACGATAGGCTTTCTTGCCCAAACGCAAATCCAGACTTGCAGGTTGGACCTGATCGGAATCAAACGGTTTTTCCGCAAGGATGCTTGCATCCGCATGCAGCTGTTCGATGCTGGCATCTGAGAGAATTCCTGTTGTGCGTTTCATTGCGTTCAACCAAACTTGAAAATTACTTTACCCTAAATAAAGCTAAGTTTGATTGACGTGAAGGGGGATATGCAGTAAATCACACTTAATCGTGGTGATTTGGGCCGGCCGGCTTGCAGCCACGTTAAAAAAGTTGCTAAAGGGCCGAATTTGCGGAAATACAATCCGCATTTCAGGAACCGGAACGCGACTTCGCATTCTGGTTTTTTTGTTTTTGGAGTTTGAAAATGTCATCTGGAAAAAATTGGCGCCCAGCTACAAAGCTTATCCATAGTGGCACATCGCGCAGTCAGTTTGGAGAAACATCTGAGGCGCTTTATCTAACCCAAGGTTATCTTTATGACAGTGCCGAAGCAGCAGAAGCTCGCTTCAAGGGTGAAGGTGACGGCTATATTTATTCGCGTTACGGCAACCCAACGGTCTCGATGTTCGAAGAACGTATGTGCGAAATGGAAGGCGCGGAAGATGCCCGCGCCATGGCGTCTGGCATGGCTGCGGTACATTCAGCCATTTCATGCCAAGCAAAGGCAGGAGATCATATTGTTGCGGCAAAGGCACTCTTTGGCTCTTGTCGTTGGGTTATAGAAACCCTGATGCCTCAGTATGGCGTAGAATTTACGCTCGTAGACGGCAAAGATTTGAACGCTTGGAAAAAAGCAATTCGCCCAAATACAACCATTTTTTTCCTGGAAAGCCCGACCAACCCGACGCTTGAACTTGTAGACATCAAAGCGGTTGCAGATTTAGCCCATGAAAATGATGCGGTACTGATCGTCGATAATGTTTTTGCAACGCCCATGTATCAACGCCCCATGGAACTTGGTGCAGATATTGTGATGTATTCCACGACCAAACATATCGATGGTCAGGGCAGATGTCTTGGCGGCATAGTTCTTGGAACTGAAGAATGGGTAAATGAACATCTGCACGAATTTTTCAGACATACAGGGCCATCCATGAGCCCGTTTAATGCTTGGAACTTTTTGAAGGGCCTTGAGACATTACCTGTTCGCGTCACCCAGCAAACAAAAAGTGCAGGCAAGATTGCAGAACATCTTTTTCAAAGCAAATCTGTTACCCAGATGATTTATCCAGGGCATGAAAGTCATCCGCAGGCAGAAATTGCACAAAAGCAAATGAGTGGTGGTTCGACCATGGTTTGCTTTGAAGTCGAGGGTGGCAAACCCTCTGCTTTCAAATTCATCAATGCGCTTGAAACGATTAGGATTTCAAACAATCTTGGTGACGCTAAAAGTCTGATTACGCATCCGGCTACGACAACGCACAAGAATCTTTCTGACGAAGACCGCGTAGAAGTTGGAATTACGGATGGCACGCTTAGACTTTCTGTTGGACTTGAAGATGAAGACGATTTGCTTGAAGACATTCAAATGGCGCTTGATAGCCTTTCCTGATTTTTAATTCAGTGTTGGGCTACGTTTAAAATCATGCTAAAACTGAACACGAATTATACGAGGCATGGTCTATAATGTTCAAAGCAACAACACATGATGTTAGCGTAACAGTCATGCCTGTCTATATCGATGAAAGGTCAAATCCAGCTGCCTCGCAGTATTTCTGGGCTTACCGTGTTGTCATCGAAAATAATTCTGATCAAACACTACAACTGCTAACACGTTACTGGAATATCACAGACAGTAACGGGCATGTTGAAGAAGTGAGCGGGGACGGCGTTATTGGAGAGCAGCCCACTTTGAAAGCTGGTGAGAATTTCAGTTATACGAGTGGCTGTCCTTTGCGAACCCCATCAGGCATCATGGTTGGGTATTACATGATGCAAAATGAGTTTAGAGAAATGATAAAGGTTGACATACCTGCTTTTCCGCTCGACCTGCCTGATCTTAGTCCTGTCGTAAATTGAGAACCCAAACTTCATGATTGCAGATCTCCGCCCAATTTTCCTTATCGTCGGATTGTTAATCGCCACACTAGGTGGTGCGATGTTTTTGCCTGCTGCAGTAGATTTTCTTGCCGATAATGATGATTGGGAAGTGTTCGCCTTTACAGGCTCCATCACACTACTAGTTGGACTTGGTCTTTATTCAGGTGCCCGCGGCACTACCAAGGGCATGTCAACGCGCCAAGCATTTGTTATGACTACCGCAGTTTGGGTTGCGCTGGTTTTCTTTGGGTCAATTCCATATTTATTATCAGGTGCGGTGCCTACCTTCACCGATGCTTTTTTTGAATCGATGTCAGGGCTTACCACGACGGGTTCCACCGTCATCACAGGTCTTGATACGCAGCCACCAGGCATTTTGCTTTGGCGAGGCATACAACAATGGCTGGGCGGATTGGGTATTATTGTGATGGCAGTTGCCGTTCTGCCTATGTTGCAAGTTGGTGGTATGCAGCTTTTTAAAATTGAGGCTTTTGATACGGCTGAAAAAATCATGCCGCGAGCGACACAAATTTCAGGCATGCTTACGTTTGTCTTTATTGTAATTACGGCCATATGTATCTTGGCATATCTGTTTGCAGGCATGCGTCTTCAGGATGCTGTCGTTCATGGCATGACTACAGTTGCTACAGGCGGGTTTTCCACCAGAGATGCTTCCATGGGTTATTTTGAAAGTCATACAATTCATTTGATTGCCGTAACCTTCATGATACTGGGTTCAATCCCTTTTATTCTTTATGTACAGGCAACCAGAGGGCAGCCAGAAAAGCTCTGGCAAAATTCACAAGTTCAGGTTTTCTTTTTTGCAGTTGTTTTTTGTACGTTCATTGCCTGGTTGCTTAATACGCCTGTTGAAGGCGCAGATGGATCGACACGATTTGTGGAAGCACTTTTCAATGTTACTTCTGTTATTACAGGGACAGGATACTCCTCAACGGATTACGGACAATGGGCACCAGGCACTAATGCGTTTTTCTTTGCAATCATGTTCATTGGTGGTTGCGCCGGGTCGACTTCTTGCGGGATAAAAATCTTCCGCTTTCAGATTTTGTTTGAAACCATCAAGCAGCACCTGAGACGTATATTTTATCCAAACGGCATTTTCATAATGCGTTTTAATGGAAAGCAAATTGAAGATACGGCTGCGACTGCGGTGATGAACTTTTTTGCTGTATACTTTTTGCTCTTTGGTATTTTTGCAATTCTGCTAAATTTAACGGGGCTTGATTTTCTTACTTCCATGTCTGCAGCAGGTACGGCAATATCAAATGTTGGCCCAGGACTTGGCAGTACGATTGGCCCTGCATCCACGTTTCAGGACTTAAATGACACAGCCAAATGGATACTCTCTGCCGCCATGCTGGTTGGTCGTCTGGAACTGTTCACAGTTTTGGTCTTGTTCATGCCAAGGTTTTGGAGAGCCTAGTTTTATTCAGCGGGCTGTTGCGATCTCTTTTGACGTTCACCAAAAATCTTTTCAAGCGACCAGCGTATATCATAGCCAATCCCAATAAAGGCCGGCACTAGAAACAAGACAATCAAAGTCGCCAGGCCCAAACCAAAGACAATGGTAATCGCCATGGGCAGCAAGAATTGTGCTTGAAGGCTTTTTTCAAACATCAAGGGAACAAGCCCGCCGATGGTGGTCAATGACGTCAACAAAACGGCACGCAAACGATCACGACTTGCGCCGATAGCAGCTTCAGGAAGGGTTTCACCTTCGTCCAGCCGTTCATCGAGACGGCTAACCAGAATAATGGAATCATTCACCAGAATACCAGCTAATCCAAGCAGGCCAATGAATGAGAGTATGGTTAGTTTGAACCCCATGAGCCAGTGACCCACAACGGCTCCAACGAGACCAAACGGAATGATTAACATGATCGCAATTGGACGGAAATAACTGCCAAAAACCCAGGCAAGCACAATGTAAATCACAGCCAGTGCTATGTAGATACCAGTCGTTAAATCGGCAAATGCCTTCTTTCGTTCTTCATCTTTGCCACCAAAACGATAGTCAACACCCATAGCGTCCATCACGCGTGGCAGATCGCCTGACTGTAAAATTTCAATCGCCTTGTCCGTTGTAACGATATCCGTATTAAGATCTGCTGTTACAGAAACAATGGTTTTACCATCTTCGCGCTGAATGGCCGAAAAACCCTGTTTCTCAGTAAGTGCTACAACTTCGCCAAGCGGCACAAACTGACCTTGTGGGCTGCGAAGCTCGAAGTTTCGTAACTTGTCACCACCTTTATCGCGTGTGGTGCGCAAGACCCTAATGGTGACTTCATCATCGCCACGCGCAAAACGTCTTGGAATTGCACCATCAAAAGCATTGCGTACCTGGCGACCAACTTCATCAATGCTAAAGCCAAGCGCAGCACCGCGCGGTAACAGCCGCATAATGAGCTCGGGTTTGCCAAATGGTAAATCATCCGCAACACCTGAAGCGCCATTAATCGCTTGTATGATCGGGATGACTTGCGTTGCTGCTTCTTTCAAAGTTGCCACATCACTGCCAATGAGTTCCACATCCAGGTCACGCCCTGGAGGACCACCGCGGGATTCAAAGATTGCAATACGTTTTGCACCTGCCAGTTTTGGTAGAGCCTTGCGCCAAGCTTTTACGATATCTGGTGTGCGGATGGTTCTGACTTCAGATGACGAAAGTTGAACCCTCAGCTCTGCCAGATTGTCTCCAACACTACGTCCTGCACTGCCAAGTGTCGTAAATACAGCAGTTACCAGCTCTTCTTCGCCACTGGTCAAATCATTGGTTGAACGTGTCAGCGCATCTTCAACTTCATTAATTATTTCAAAGGCACGCTGCTCCGGAATACCTGCATTGAAAACCAGTCTTGCACGAATATTTTCAGCTTCAGGCGAAGGAAAGAATACAAATTTGACTAGCTCGCCACGGATAGGTCCAACAGCCAAAACCATCACGCTGGCAAGTGCTACAGCAACGGTTACATAGCGCCATCTGAACGAAAGCGAGACCATCCAGTTAAAGGGACCATCCCTAAAAGCATTGAAGCGGCTATCAAACCAGTTTCTGAAACGCCCCTGATCATGAGGACCTCTGTCTTCTGGCGATAGTTTTTTTAACAACCAAAACACACCTTCGAAAAGCGTTCCAACGAGCAGTGAGCATATTGTAATCAGCAGAATGAACAGAACAATTGAACCACTTTCCTGCGCATCCATAATTGGTTTTAAAACAGGCACGCCTGCCAAATCGAGCGAACCTGATGAAACACGGTTCATTACAGAAATTAATACTCCACCAATCAAACTGGCAAAGAACATTTGTCGCCAGAAAGACCATTTTCGCTTTGGCTTGTGTTGGAGCGTATGCGCCAAGTGACCCGGTAAAATTAAGAAACACTCAATCAGACTTGCAATTATAACCGCAATCACAACGTAAGGCATGACGCCCATAATCTGGCCAATAATATCACCGATTAAAAGCATTGGCGCAAAGGCTGCAATGGTTGTAATCATGGCAGCCATTACCGGCGTTAACATGCGCCCTGCCCCGTTTTCTGCTGCCTCAAACGGTTCATCACCTGCTTCAAAACGCGAGGCCGTATGTTCACCAACCACAATTGCA
Source organism: uncultured Rhizobiaceae group bacterium (assembly GCA_937923355.1). Next base: position 7,985 of record CALAIO010000049.1, read on the forward strand.
TCATCAACTATGATGCCAAGCATCATGATCATCGCAAAAAGCGTAATCATGTTGATGGTCTGCCCCATCAAAAGCATGAAACCCAGTGTCGCGAACATGGCAACAGGGATGCCTGCAGCAACCCAAAAAGCAATGCGAGCATTTAGGAAAATAAAGAGAGTTGCCACCACAAGCACGAGACCAAAAATACCATTCCAGAATAAAAGCGAAATACGCTCGACAAGTGAATCTGCGCGAACTTCATATTTCTTAAGCGTGATGCCAGGCGGCATCACGTCTTCTATTTCTGAAAGATATTGATCAAGTATTCTGGCGGTCTTAAGCGTATCTGCGCTTAACGCACGCTCAACGGTTATCTGGATGGCCGGTTTCCCACCTGAAAGACCGCGTGACTGACCATCTTCATAGCCATTTTTGATGGTGGCTATGTCGCCAAGCAAAACTTTTTCACCAGAAGCGAATGATCTTATTTCTATATTTTTTAAGGCAGTTGGATCTTCTGCACTTGCTAGTGCGCGAATTTGTTTTTCAACATCGCCCTTTAGTTGGCCAGATGGCGTGTCACGACTGTTGCCTGCAATAACTGCGGAGACATCCGAGATGGATAAGCCCAAGCGGCGCAACTCACGCTCGGAGATTTCAACTTGCAACTCCACATCGCGCATTCCGACGAAGGATATTTTATCAATGCCGCGTTCAATCAGGTCATCTCTGATTTTCTTGGCGTGAATTCTCAACGTACTTTCGGGAACATCACCAGAAAGAGACAGCCTTGCAACACGGTCAAAGAAAGAGGCTTTGGAAATTTCTGGTTCCTCAGCACCATCAGGCAAGTTGGTAACCGCTTTCACCGCTGTGTCCACATCAGCCAAAGCCTGCTGCATATCTGCATCAGGCAGGAATTCCAGCGAGATCGATCCCGCACCCTCACGGGCATATGAAATCATATTATCAACGCCGTCTATGAAGCGGACTTCTGGCTCAATAATTTGCAGGATATTTTGCTCGACATCCTCTGCACTTGCCCCTGACCAAGTAACGGATGCTCGAACTTCTTGACGTTCTACGGTTGGGAAGAACTGCGTATTGATTTTACTAATAGCGAAGACACCAAAAATGATCATCAATACCATTAGCAAGTTCGCAGCATTGGGATGCCTTGCAAAAAGACTAACGATGCCACCGCCAGGTATTTTACGTGCAATCATGATTATTGCCTCCTGGCGTTAATTAATTCTGCGCCGCAGGTTGTGGGGGCCTTACATTCAACCCTTCAGAAATTTCCGCAATGCGGGTAATCAGAATTTCATCACCCTCAGATAGTTCGCCGTCGATGATAATTGCATCTCCATCGCGTGCCAAAACCTTTACACTTCTAGCCTCAAGTACACCATCAACTGCTACATAGACCTTATTGCTGTCGTATAGCGCTGTTTCAGCAACGCGGAAATTATTTTCAAAAAGCTTGTCTGGTACAATCACTTCAACAAAAGCGCCCGGGCGCAACGGACTGTCTTTGATATCAGCTTCGATGTTGGCGATGACTTCGACACCACCACGATCCGAGGTAATTTGAGCGCCGATACGTTCTATTTTTGCGGGGTATTTATACTCTTCGCCACCCACGACCCAAATGACTTCGACCTCACGGCCGACAACACCAATTTTGTCTGACTGTATGCGTCCAAAGCGTTGGTCGGTTAGGGTGAAGCGGACTTCAAGCTTATCGTCACGATACATGGATACTACCATATCGTTGGCACCTATGAGACGTCCTTCCGAGGCACTGTTTTCTCTAATCACACCAGACATTGGGGCCAGTAATGCTGTATCTTTTAAATTGCGTTGCGCTTCTTCAATGCTACGCTCGGAACGTGCAAGAACTGCTCTTAACTGCTCAATACGTGATCTTTCGACAACCAGATTAAGCTGGCTTTGTTCTAGCGCTTGGGATCTTTGGCTAACAATGAGTTCTCGCTCTTCTACGGAGCGCGGCGTTGCGCTTCCACGTTTTTGAAGTGCGCTGATACGTTCCAGATCACTTTGTGCAAGAGCCAATTGTTGTTGCAGACTTTTAATGCGCGCTTCTTCGATTGCAATCATCGCCTGATTTTCTGCAATCCGAGCTTTGGTTTCAATAACCGTAGACTTTGCGCCATCCACAGCTGTTTCATAATTAAACTTATCGACCTGAAAAAGCATTTCGCCTTTTTCAATTCTGCTGCCAACTTGTAATTTCGGGTTCACTTCAACGATTTTCCCCGCAACAAGTGAGCGAAGGTCAACTGATTTGGATGCTTGAACTTCGCCGTAAACCACCATGGAAGGTTGAAAATTACCAGCCTTGGCCACCACTGTATCAACGGTGTAAACCGTCTTGAAAGGTGGGCGCTTTGGTGGTTCAACTTTTGCGTCAATCAGCTTATTCATGAAGAAAAAGCCGCCGAACAAAATAGCTGCCATAAGAAGAAACTGAAATATGACACGCCCAAGCTGTTTTGCCGAAGCTATCAAGCCTTTTTGCTTGATAAGTTCTTCCTCAAACTCAACTTCTAATGTGTCGTTTTTCTGTAACATGGCCATATCTGTCTGTTTACACTCATATAAGTATAGCAAAGAAGATTTTCGGCAAGTTACAAGTTTGTAATTTAGGGTCTGAACCCAATTGGAAGATGGATTTTTGTAGGACACAATTTGCTCGACAGCAAGGCGTAAAACGCAGGAAACCGTCTGGTTTGCAAGGCTTTACAACGATGTCTGTCGAGTAAATTGTCCCTATCGCGAAGCGACGCGGTAAAACGGTTCAAATCCGTCGGCAGCGCTTTTGACCGTAGAGGAACTACGCTCTGCAAGCACTTTCTAGTCTTTAAACCGTTTTCCAAGCGCAAAAACCTTCTCCCAATTGAGTCCATACCCTAGTTAAACGATTGATTGAAGGCGGCGTGAAGTGACGCCCTATTTTTTAAACTTCGCTTGCTGAAACAGTATAAGACGTACTGCAAAACTCACAAACTGTTGTGAAGCTTTCATCCGGTTTTAACGGTTTATCCGGATCATCTTTAAAGGTGCGCACGAGCGAGACGACTTTTTCACGACTACATGTACATTTATCAAGTACTTTTGAGCCTTCAAAAACACGAACACCGTGCTCATGAAACAGGCGATATAATAGACGTTCTATATTTATCTGCGGGTCGGTTAATTCATCATCGCCAACCGTATCCATCAAGGCAGAAGCTTCCAGCCACGCATCATCAGGCGTGAAATCGTCTTCTTCATCTTCAGCGCCACTAGGCAAGTCACGTTGTTGAATGCGATCTTCAGACTCAGGCAAGAATTGTGTCAGAATACCACCAGCGCGCCATCTTGTTTCTGTCATGGAGCCATCTTCAGATGCGCGAAGGATTTGCGCCACAGAGAGTTTTATGCGAGTTGGAATTTGTTCTGATTGCTTGAAATATTCGTGAGCCGCTTCTTCAAGGGTGATGCCATTCAATTTTACAATGCCCTGATAGCGCTGCATTTCAACACCATGGTCTATGGTCATAGCCATAATACCTTCACCCAGTAGATCGCGCGGACTTGTCTTTCCAGCCTCCAAGCCTTTTTCAAAATCTTCCTTGTTGTACCGTGCATATGCTCTGATTGAATCAGGGGTAGAAAAATCCACAACAGCCAATGATACTGGTCCATCAGATTGGGTTTGCAGAATAAAGTTACCTTCAAACTTCAACGAGGTACCCAGCAACACGGTAAGCGCAATCATTTCTGCCATCAGGAATGCAATATCC
>CALAIO010000050.1 GCA_937923355.1 uncultured Rhizobiaceae group bacterium
TCGAGCAACATGAATGAGGGACGGGTTGCTAGCGCGCGCGCAATTTCGCAGCGCCTGCGTTCGCCACCAGAAAGCGCGATCGAAGGAGATTTTCGAAGATGTGTAATTGAAAATTCATCCAGCAGCGCATCCAGTTGGCGTTCGCGCTCTTTTTTATTGGGTTCAACCACTTCAAGCACGGCACGAATATTATTTTCAACGCTTAAACCCCTGAAAATACTGGCTTCTTGCGGCAGATAACCGATGCCAAGACGCGCTCTTCGATACATCGGGGTCTTGGTAATATCATGCCCATTAAGCTCAATTTTACCAGCATCCGCCTGCACAAGACCCGTAATCATGTAAAAACTTGTGGTCTTGCCAGCACCATTAGGACCGAGCAATCCAACCGCCTCACCGCGCCTTACACCGAGGTTTACATTCTCAACAACCTTGCGTCCCTTGTAGCTTTTTTGAATACCGGAAACGAGCAACACGCCATCACGAGATTGCGGTTGATGGGTAGGTTGTACGCTTTCTTGAACGGCAACTACAGGCTCTGCAATCCGAATTTGCGGAGCACTCGAGTCCGTGCCTTCAAGGGGAGAATCTGCCCAATCCACCTTGCGTGCTTTTGGCTTTTTTACCAAGCCTGATATGTTTTTGAGAAAGCTCAAAGTGAAAATCCAATAAACGTTTTGTTAGTTATGAATACACGAATTACAGTTAATTTTCTTTAACAATGAATATCTGGCATCCAAACTATTTAATTTCGTGATTTCGGCGTCAGCAGAATTTTTACGCGTCCATTACCAGAACTTCCAGACGAAGAACTACAAGGCGTCACGTTTGAAACATTGGTTTTCAAGTTTACCGTGACCTTGCATGCAGAAAGCACATTGCCGGTTTGACTGACAATCACATTACCGGTCATCAGAACGGTTTCGGAAATCATGTTAATGGTTGCCTGATCTGCAGAAACCTTGTTCTCTCCGGAACGAACAGCAACCTTGCCAGTCGCTTCGATTTGGCGAATGCCACTTTTGGTTTTACCCTTTTCACCAGCGCGTTCGTAGAAAACCTTGATCCGCGTTGCCTGCATCAGGGTTTCACCCTGCACAACGCTGACATTTCCTGTGAGCAGTGCGGTATTCTCATTATCAATAATCTCAAGCTTGTCAGCCTCAATCTGGATTGGGTCATCATTATTACCAATGCCCTGAAAAGCACCGCCAGCTGATTGGGAATTGGCCGGAAGTGAGTGTCCTATAAATACGGAAACAAGAGCAATGAAAAATTTTGCTGTTGAAGGTAGAAATCTAATTCTGGTCATTCGTCGTATCTGCCTTTTTAAGTTCATTCGGGCGCAAGGTCATGCGGACACGGCCTTCGAAGATTAATTTGTTGCCGCCATCTTCGACCATCATGGCGTTTGAAGATATGTCAGCTTGCGGACTGGTTCCGGTAATTGGATTATTGGTGTGCATAATTGAATTACCAATATCAACGCTTGCGTCTTCAAGGTTCAAAACCATGCCGCTGGACGTCACGAGATTTACTTTTTGGGTCAATTCCAGTGTTTTGGCATCTGCATCATAAACACCGTTGCCTGCGGTAATGGTTGCGGTGATTGTTTCGTCCATGGGTAGTTCGGCCTGAATATCTTCAAGCTCGACCTGATTGGGGTTGGATGCATCCTGAATGGCCTTGGTCGCCGTCAGGTTGTAGGGACGCTTTTCTTTGTCAAATCCGCTCAGTTCAGGGTTTTCCATGACAAGCTTGCCATCGGACAGGTTGACGCCTTCAACCGTGACATCAGGCACCTCAAAGGATTTCATAATGAAAGTACCTATAATGCCCAGTATCAGGAGGACGCCGATTACAGGAAAGGCAATTTTCCAGAATTTAACCTTGGTTGAGTGTTTTAAAGCCTCGCGGTATTCGTTCTCACGATTGTCCGTTGAGATAAAGTCAAGATTGGTCGCAGATGTTTGCTGGGGAGCACTTTGTGCACTCACATTTGCAGGAGCGTAATTGCCCTGAACAGAATTTTGAAACTGATTACTCAATCTACGCGCCTCACTTTATCTTGCAGTTTGTTACAACAGCTTCATGGTGACAATAGGGCTTAGATATAGCCTAACTATGAGCAAATATGTCTGTTTCTGGCCAGCCCGCCAAATCCAGACGACAGCGTGTAGGCAGAAATTTAAAGCATTCATGTGCCAATTCCCTGCGCCCCTCCCGTTCCAGGCGCTTTTCAAGATGTGCCATCAATTCATGTAAATGCAGAACGTCGGATGCTGCATACTCCAATTGTGCCTGGCTTAGGGTTTCGGCGGCCCAATCTGAACTTTGTTGTTGTTTGGAGATATCAACGCCAATGAATTCACGAACCAAGTCTTTCAGGCCATGTCGATCCGTGTAGGTGCGCGTCAGTTTCGAGGCAATTTTTGTGCAATAAACCTTGTTGGTTGAAATGCCCAAGCCATGTTCAAGTACAGCCACATCAAATCTTGCAAAATGAAAGATAATCGTACGATTAGAATCTTCCATCAATGCTTTTAGGTTTGGTGCTTCGGTTTGCCCCTTAGCGATTTGTACGACGTCTGCAGTGCCATCTCCAGGGGAGAGTTGCACAACGCAAAGTCGATCACGCAATGGGTTTAAGCCCAGTGTTTCCGTGTCGACTGCAATCGAGTCGTGATAGTTATCTAGATTTGGTAAGTCGCCTTTATGAAACCGGATTGTCACCGCTTTTCCCCTTATGTTTTGTCTCTTCGAATCTTATAGCCTGATTTGCCTTAAACCGACAAATCAACTGATACGCCTGGTATCCAGTCGTAAAGCAATGCAAAGAGCAACAGCCCAAGGGCAATGCGATAGATCGTAAATACAAGGAAACTGGAGCGCCTGACGAAGGCCATCAGAAAGGCAATGGCTGCAAGTGCTGCGAAAAAAGTCAATACAGCAGCCATAATCGCGCCATTTGAAATTTCAATACCGGATTCGATTGCATCAAGGGTTACAAACGCTCCTGCACCCGCAATTGCCGGAATGCCCAAAAGAAATGAAAACCTTGCAGCCTCTGGCCTTGAAAATCCCATGAAACGCGCAGCCGTCATGGTAATGCCTGAGCGTGAAGTGCCCGGAATTAGCGCAAGAGCCTGAGCAAAGCCCATGGTAACCGCAGGTGACATTTTCATATCTTCCATGACCTTTGTCTGTTTGCCAATGTAGTCTGCCACATACATCAGGATACCAAAGATAATGGCGTTCCATGCGATCACTTCAACGGAGCGAAGGCTGTCGCCCAGTCCAGACTTTTTGAGGTATAACCCAAAGACGACAGCAGGAATGGTTGCGACAAGAATATAAAGCGCCATTCTGGAATTATCATTCATGCGGAGCCTTAGTAAATCCAGCCCGCCACTAATCAGTTTTAAGACATCTCGCCAAAAATATACGATTACCGCAAAGAGTGAACCAACATGAACCATGACATCTGTCACCTGGCCCTGATCAGGCCAACCCGTGAGTGCGGGGATTAATGCAAGATGTCCGGAGGATGAAATTGGCAGGAATTCTGTAATACCTTGCACGATGGCAAGGACGATAATTTGTTCAGGTGTCATCAAATCGCCTCATGGATGCAGATTAACTTGCGTGCGGGCAGTTGCCTCTTTATTGTTTCGGAAACGCAAAACTGATTCATTGCCCTGTTTTTCATGTTCGCGACATAATTTCCAGTGGATTTATAAGTAATAGGCCTTATGCACACACTCTATCACCATCCAATGTCTGCCAGTTCACGTTATATTCGCCTGCTTTTGGCTGAATATTCCCAGTCAGTCGGTTTCCTTGAAGAAAAACCTTGGGAGCGCAGAATGGAGTTTCTGCAGATTAACCCGTCAGGAACATTGCCAGTATTAATGGTGGATGAGGGGCAATTTGTTTGTGGCGGCATCGTGATAGGCGAATATCTGGATGAAACCTGCGGCGCAATGATGCGCGATAAACGTCTTTTATCTGAAAAGTCCATGGAGCGAGCAGAAACAAGACGCCTGATTGAATGGTTTTTGGTAAAATTTGATTCAGAAGTTACACGCTATCTGGTTCAGGAGCGCGTCTTCAAGCAACTGATGAAGGCAGAAGAAGGTGGTGGCGCTCCTGATTCAAATATCATTCGTGCAGCGCGCGCTAATCTAAAAAATCACATGAGATATCTTTCTGCGATTGTAACTACGCGTGACTGGTTAGCTGGCAACTCTATTTCGGCTGCTGATATGGCTGCAGCTGCCGCGATTTCGGTTTTGGATTATTTGGGTGAAATTCAATGGGAAGATGAACCAGCTGCAAAAGACTGGTTCGCACGTATGAAATCACGTCCATCGTACAGACCTCTCTTGGCTGACAAGGTGATGGGTCTACCGCCTTCTTCGCATTACATTGATTTGGATTTTTGATCTTTGGTTAAACCTGAAAAACTCAAGCATGATTTAATCGCTCGAGCAAAATCACTTGGGTTTGATATATGCCAAATTACACAAGCCAAACTTTCGTCAGAAATTGGTGAAAATCTGGAAAAATCAGTAGAGCTAAAACGCCATGCCACCATGGAGTGGATGGAAACAACACTCGATCGTCGTAAAACACCAACAGCCATGTGGGATGAAGCCAAAACAGCGATCATGCTGGGCATGAATTATGGTCCGGATAGTGATCCGCTGCAAACACTTGAACAGAAATCCAAAGCCACAATCTCAGTTTACGCACGTAACCGAGATTATCATGACATCATCAAAGGCAAACTAAAGACCCTTGCAAGTTGGCTGGCTTCCCAAACTAAGGAAGATGTTAAAGTCTTTGTTGATACAGCACCTTTAATGGAAAAACCTCTAGCAAAGCAGGCAGGGCTGGGGTGGCAGGGAAAGCATACCAATCTTGTGTCACGTGAATTTGGTTCATGGTTGTTTTTGGGTTCTATCCTTACTAAAGCGGAACTGCTTGCAGATAAACTGGAAACAGATCACTGTGGCTCGTGTCAGTCCTGTCTTGATATTTGCCCAACCAATGCCTTTCCTGCTCCTTATCAATTGGATGCTAATCGTTGCATATCATATCTAACGATTGAGCATGATGGTACAATTCCAATCGAATTCCGCGAAGCGATGGGAAATCGGATTTATGGTTGTGATGATTGTTTGGCGGTTTGTCCATGGAATAAATATGCGCAAGAAACATCAGAATTAAAGTTGAAAGCCCGCGAGGATTTATTAGCGCCAGACTTGGCAGAGTTGGCAAGTTTAGATGACGCAGAATTCCGTGCAAAATTCTCAGGCTCACCCATAAAGCGTATTGGCAGAGACAAGTTTTTACGGAATGTCATGATCGCAGTGGGTAATTCGCAAGACAATACTTTAAAAGCTTTAGCGCTTAAGAATATCAAAGACGAAAACCCAATGGTGCGAGGCGCTAGTGTTTGGGCGCTTTCAAGGCTTGAAGAACAAGAAGCATTTACCAATATACGCATGAAAGCATTGGACAGTGAAACGGATGAAACCGTTCGCGATGAATGGAACAAACATGCGTAAACTTTTTATATTTGGTTTTGGCTTTTCCTCGGCAGCAATTGCAGAAAAAGCAAAAGCTGATTTTGATATCATCTGTGGGACATCACGTTCCCAGGAAAAAATAGAAAAGTTACGCGCTCAAGGCATTGAAGCTGAAATTTTCGATGGGCACATGACACCGGAATTGGAAGCCCAGCTTGTCGATACTACTCACTTCGTCATGTCCATTTCACCGGGTGACGAAGACCCGGTATTAAAGGCCTTTCCAAATCTGATTGAACTTGCACCTAATCTTGAATGGATAGGCTATCTCTCGAC
>CALAIO010000051.1 GCA_937923355.1 uncultured Rhizobiaceae group bacterium
TAAGGCAAAAATCATCATGACGTCTGAAACGCAAGAAGCAGCACAATCCTCTAAAGCATGGCCTTTTGAAGAGGCGCGTAAAGTTGCCAAACGCTACGAAAAAAACGGCTATCCTGAAGTGGTTGTTTTTGAAACAGGCTATGGCCCATCAGGTCTGCCGCATATTGGAACCTTTGGTGAAGTCGCTCGTACATCCATGGTCATGAATGCCTTTCGTGCACTAACGGATAATAAGGTTAAAACGCAGCTTATATCCTTTTCTGATGATATGGACGGCATGCGCAAAGTGCCTGGTAATGCACCTAATCAAGAAAAACTTGAAGCTGCTCTGGGTTTACCACTAACAAAAGTACCCAATCCTTTTGATAGCGAATATGAAAGTTTCGGCCATCATAATAATGCGCAACTGCGCCGATTCCTGGATCGTTTCGGTTTTGAGTATGAATTTAAAAGCGCAACAGATTATTACGAGTCTGGAAAGTTTGATGCAGTTTTGAAACTGGCTTTGAAAAACTATCAGGCAATCATGGATGTGATGTTGCCAACATTGGGCGAAGAACGCCAAGCAACCTATAGCCCTTTCTTGCCAATCTCACCAAAAACAGGCCGTGTTCTTTATGTGCCAATGAAATCAATTGATGCAGAAGCTGGCACGATCACCTTTGATGATGAAGACGGCGAAGAGCTTACATTATCTGTGACAGGTGGTCAGGTAAAAATGCAATGGAAGCCAGACTTCGGCATGCGCTGGGCAGCGATTGGTGTTGATTATGAAATGTATGGCAAAGACCATCATATAAATTCACCGATTTATGATCGTATCTGCCGCATTCTTGGGCAACGTCCACCAGAACATTTCATCTATGAGCTTTTCTTGGACGACAAAGGCGAGAAAATTTCAAAGACCAAAGGCAATGGTCTTACCATTGATGAATGGCTTTCCTATGCGCCAACCGAGAGCCTGTCATTCTTCATGTATCAAAAACCAAAGACTGCAAAGCGCCTGTTTTTTGATGTAATTCCTAAGAACGTTGATGAGTATTTCCAGCATTTGGCTGCTTATCCAACACAGGATAAAAAGGCGCAGTTGAACAATCCAGTCTGGCATATTCATAATGGCAATCCGCCGGAAATGAGTATGCCAATCAATTATGCAATGTTGCTTAACTTGGTAAGTGCGGCCAATGCCTCGGACAAAGAAACGCTTTGGGGGTTCATTTCGCAATATGCAGAAGGTGTAACACCAGAAACGCATCCAATGCTGGATGATTTGGTTGGCTACGCGATTAGCTATTTTGAGGATTTTGTAAAACCTCATAAATCATTCCGTGCACCAACAGATGTTGAGCGTAAAGCGTTAGAAAATCTGCGCGGTAAATTATCAGCGCTTAATAGTGCAGCTGATGTAGAGACTATTCAAACGGAAGTCTTCACAGTCGGCAAAGAAGCAGGTTTTGAAAATTTACGTGAATGGTTCCAGGCCCTATACCAAATCCTACTCGGCCAAGACCAAGGCCCTCGCTTCGGATCATTTGTAGCACTTTATGGCATTGATAGAACCATCAAGATGATCGATGCAGGACTTGCAGGCGAGTTGGGTTAAACTTTAATTCAACCGATCTGTTAAAACAGGGGCAGTATCAAATTCATTGCGCCAAAGCACATAGGCTAGAACGCCTTTGCCGTGAGTTTGCATATTGTGCGGCTGATTGCTTGCATGAAAAACCGTGTCGCCAGATTTGAGTAATTTAGGTTCATTGCCTTCAGTTGCAAAACTCGCTTCGCCTGCGATGATGAAATAAAGTTCTTCAGCAGGATGATGATGCCAAGGGTAATAAAGATTGGCGTCTGAATAGAGCAGGAAACCCCGCATCTTTTTGGTGTGAAAATGACCAGCATGACCAAAAAGTTCGTAGCAAGCAAAGCGGGATAAAAAATCTTCCCCAATGTTCGTATCTCGATAGGTCTCACGCCAATCTGCTACCTGCCAAGGTGCAATCAAGGCATCTCGCAAAGGTTGGTATGTATCCGTCTCAAGCGAAGCATCATTGGCCATGAGCGCAGCGCCAGGAATTTGATGGCTCGCCAATTCATGCCATTTAAAATCATTCGGGAACTCTGCAAACTCACGAATTACATTATTGGTTTGATGCAGCTTGGTTGCTTCTTCGAGCGCCTTATCAAAAACTGTTTTCATGGGCTAGTCCACCGTCACCACGATATTACCAGTATGTTTCTTGTCTATAAAAGCTTGTTGTCCTGCATGGAAATCTTCAAGTGCGTAAGTTGCAGCAAGTGCCGGCTTTATCTCGCCACGCTCGATATATCCCACCAGATCAGGAAAAACATTTGTGCTTGTAATTGTGCAGCCATGGAAAGTTAGGTCTTTTAGATAAAGCGTGCGTAAATCAAGCTCTACCATGGGGCCAGCAATTGCGCCTGATGTTCCGTACCTGCCACCACGTTCAAGAACATCAAGCAAAGTTGGGAAATATTCACCACCTGCAATATCTGCAACAATGCTGACACTTTCCTGGCCAATCGCCTCTTGTAATGCTTTTGGTAGATTTTCAGGAGAACGCGGTAAAATTGCTGTCGGGTTAAATTCGGCTACATCCTTGTGTTTTGCTTCGCTTGCCAAGGCAATCGTTTTTGCGCCTCGTCGATTGGCAAGCTGAATCAAAGCCGAGCCTACACCACCTGAAGCGCCCGTAATCAAAACTGTATCACCTTCTTTGCATTTAACCCGGTTGAGCAGGTTTTCCGCAGTTGTGTAGGAGCAAGAAAAAGTTGCAAGTTCTGCGTCTGATAGTTGAGAGTTTACTGCTTGAACATTCATGTGATGCGCCTTGGTGTATTGTGCAAAGCCACCATCACATTCAGAGCCAAAATAACCCGTAGAATTTTTATCTTCAGGGTTATTCCAATCGCGCAGCCAGCAATCAGCCATCACGCGCTTGCCAATCAAATTTTGATTTGCATTTTTGCCAACTGTAACAACTGTTCCCACAATATCCGCACCTTGAATGCGTGGAAATGTTATTGGTGTGCCACCCCAGCTTGGGTCTTCTGTGTTGACCGTCTCATATGCGCCGCCAGTCGTTGCTTCTGATACCGCTTTTGAATACCAGCCACTTCGCGTATTGACGTCAGTGTTATTCATTCCGCAGGCATGAACTTTGATTAGTACTTCATCGTCATTGGGTTTGGGTGTTGGCCAGTTCTCATGAAATTCCAGCACTTCCATACCACCATGTCCTGTCAAAACGATGGCTTTCATGGTTTCAGGAATGTCAGTCATAGTGCGGTTCCAATCAATTGAAATTTTTCATGGATAGAATATCACACGAGAAGTGGAACGACGAAACAAACATAAACGCCATTTGTATTCGCATTCGTTATTGTAAAGTCATGAAGTGGCTATGTTATTGGCTGGCCCAAATAATACGGGCTAACCATTCCAGCTCATCTGGAGCAAATTTCAAAGTATCATGGTCCGGATTGATAGATTGAAGTTCAACAATGCTTGATGTTCTACGTTCCAGGGTTTTCGCCAGCACTTCACCCTCGCGTGTTTTGGCAACAACGCGGTCGCCTTTTCTAACTTGTGCAGTTGGGTCAACGATAATGATATCGCCTTCGCGGTAAAGCGGCATCATGCTATCGCCTGAGACTTTCAAGGCATAGGCGTTTTCGCTAGCACCTGTTGGCGGGGCGATTTCTTCCCAGCCTTGTCCAACCGGAAAGCCACCATCATCAAAGAACCCTCCAACACCTGCTTGCGCAAAGCCTATAAGGGGAACAGTATTTTGCGAGGCTGTTTGTCTATAAGGGCCAGAAGGGTAGTCACTTCTTCTTTCTTTAGTCTCGATGAGGTCCATAAATTCGGAAATGGAAGTGCCTGTAGCTTTTAATATTTTTGCAATCGATTCAGTAGAAGGCCAACGCTCACGGCCTTCATTCGTGAAACGTTTTGACGGATTGAAACTTGTCGGATCAAGTCCAGAATTACGCGCCAAACCAGATGCAGACATATCTGCGCGGTGAGCGAGTTCATCTATCGCCGTCCAAATCTGCTTGTGCGTTAGCTTTTCCATCGAAGCACCTTAAAAGGAATAATTTCCTGTTTAATACAGTGAGACTCCCTTGTCCAGTTTCTATTTATGAGAGCGCTGGTTTATACATCTGAGCTAAACGCACGACGGTCAGATGCAATCATTTGTTCCAGATACTCAAGTCTGTCCTGCCCCCAAAAAACTTCGTCTTTGTAAACATAGGCAGGTGCACCAATCGCATCGGCTTGGATGGCTTCTTGTGTATTCGCATTGCGCAAGGCTGTTATTGCGTCAGTTTTTGAAAGGGCAAGAACTTCCTCTCCATCAACTCCGCATTCATCAAGTAAAGAGATAAGAACTTTTTCATCAGCAACTTGAAGATTACGTTCCCAAACTGCACGTCCGACTTCTTGGGAAAACTTCGCAGGATCTTTCCCTAAATGCGCTAGCGCACAAATACACAAATCTGCAGGCGCAGGATTTGTGGGAAAGAACTCAGGACTTGGGTTCATACAAGTGTCCCGCATAACGGCCGCGCGCTGAATTTCTATCTTTCGATAACGTTGTCGAACAGCAGGACGCTCAGCTGGCGGTGTTGCACCAGAGATTTCCCAAACATCAAAAATATTAAATGGTTTAAACTGAACAGTCTTGCCATGAGTATTTGCAATTTCCATCAATTTTTTATGCCCAAGATAGGCAAAGGGTGAAATGCAGGTAAAATAATAGTCAATGGAAGTGCTCATGTTAGTCTCCTAAAATTACACTCCATGATTGCACTCATATTGTTTTACAGCAATAGTGTTGCGAGGAGAGTTTATGAGCACAAAATCAAATTCATCAGAAGCTTTGTTAGCTCGCGCATATGCACTTTCTAGCGATGAGGAAACCAAGGCCCTCTATCAAGATTGGGCAAGCACTTATGACGAGACCATGCTGGACGGGCTGTCCTATTTAACGCCTGAAAATACTGCAAAGCTTCTATCAACCGTAACAGATAAGTCAGCCTTAATTCTAGATGTGGGATCGGGCACAGGGCTTGCAGGACAAAATCTTGCAGAGCGCGGTTTTAAAAATATACATGCGTTGGATTATTCACCAGCAATGCTTGGTGTTGCCAAAGCGCGGCAACA
>CALAIO010000052.1 GCA_937923355.1 uncultured Rhizobiaceae group bacterium
ACGCTCTGTTGTTATTCCGTATACATATTGCCGACCTAATATTTGTGCCGCAGAAGTTGTCTTGAATGACGATCTGGTGAAAGTGTTCAAAGCTGGTGGTCGTCTGGATGTGACATCCTTAAACTTCCAAAGTAAGCCAAATGCGGTTCCAATAACGCTTAAAGGCTTTACTGCGGCTTATGATGGGCCTCCGATCAAACAGGAAGACCCTGCTTCTCGTGAGGAATTGCTCAAAAAGCAACTTGAAGAAAAACTCAAGCAAGAGCAGGGCACGGCTAACTAGGCTCAGCACCTATTAATTTGATTGCAATGGCGTTTGTTATGACAAGAAATACAAGGAAAAGTTCGAGGAGCGGGGTTCATCCCCCGGTTAAGAGCTTTGACGCAGTAGTTCTCGGTCAGAACAAGCGTCCTGCGGATTGGATAAATTTGCACGGCCTAATGCGTTGTTTCGCCTTGAAAACCCAAAGGTTTCCTGTGTCTCACGCCTATTATCCGCACAAATTTATTCCAACCATTTTAACCAAATTAATAGGTCCTGAGCCTAGGTTTAGCAGATACTAAAACTCAATTATTTAAGGCCGTTTATACGGCCTTTTTTAATGGTGGTAGATTTGTTTTGTTTTATACGAACCGTCAGGGTTCTTTACGAAAACCTCGTCGATTTCAGGATGCCTTAGCGGTTCGTTTGATGCATCTTCAAGAAGATTTTGTTCTGAAACGTAGGCGACATATTCTGTTTCATCATTCTGTGCAAACAGGTGATAGAATGGCTGATCTTTTTTAGGGCGAATGTCAGCAGGAATGGAGTCATACCACTCTTCGCTATTATCAAACTCGGGATCAACATCAAATATTACGCCGCGAAATGGATAAACACGGTGTTTTACAATTTGTCCAATTCTATATTTTGCTGCTTTAATCATGAATTCATGCCATATGTTCATTTGCGCTTTGGATAATAGGTAAATTACCCCACATTTCAACCGCGAAATAACATGTTTTACTAGATATTTGGCGAAATACCCATTTTCATGACGTATTTTCTAAGTGGTTTAATCGAACCTAAAACGTGCAGTCCAACACCACGAATCATTTGTATTGGCAGAAAATCAGATAATAGGCTTCTGTTCAGCATATCAACGCCATAGGTTCTCGTATTGATATCATGCTTTCTGCTACGGTTGTAATGTGATCCACGATTTTCTTGGTTGGTATATCGCGAGAGTGTTTCTGATAGGTCTTCTATATCTCTAACGCCTAAATTAAACCCTTGTGCACCAATGGGTGGAAAAACGTGAGCAGCTTCGCCTACGAGCGCCCAATTGTCATTGCCAAATTGATTGGCAACCAATCCTTTCAGAGGGAAACTTTTTGGAGAATTCAATAAAGTTATCTTCCCCAAAAAGGATTGCATTTTGCGCTCCATTATCTGTTCAAAATCATAGGTAGACAAGGAGAGAAGTTGCTCAACATTTTCAGGTCTTTCCATCCATACAAGACCTGCCTCATGGTTGGAATGTGGAACTATCGTGAACGGTCCTGTTTCTGTATGGAATTCCGTGCTTGTGAATTGCGTCGATTTTTGATGTTTAAAATTTACAACAATTGCAGTTTGTTGATATTCCCACTCGCGTACATCTATAGATTTATTTGTTCTTAGGATTGAATTTCTGCCATCAGCACCAACTACAAAACTGGTGACTATAGTTCTAGCACCTTCAATTGCATCCACCATTACAATTTCATTATTTCCATTGCTTGTGACCGCCTGAACCGTGCCTTTAAGTTGAATGATATTCGTCAGGTCAGAAATAGCGTCGTCCAGAGCTTCTAAAATATCTGTGTTTTTTAGATTGTATCCAAATGCTTCAAGATCAATTTCGCTAGATTTAAAGTCCGTTTGCGGTGATCTGATTAAACGATTTGAACCATCAACGATACGCATGATTTTTAATGGAAATGCATTTTTGGAAAGCTTCTTCCACAAACCCAATTTCTCAAAGAAAGCGACTGTTTGCATTAAGAGTGCTGTGGTTCTTGTATCAACTGTTTCAGCTTTTGGTGCGCAAAGAACCACTGTTGAGCCGTTCTGAGCAAGTTTTAGTGCAGTGGTTTTCCCAACCAATCCGCCGCCAATGATACAAATATCTGATTTAATTTCGTTTTTTGACATTACTTTATACAGCTATATTATCTTACAATCTTTATATCTGTAATATAGTCTTTATTTCAAAGATGACAGAGTAGCGCATGGGTGCTAGTAAAAATTATTTATAATTGGCGGAGTTGTCATGTTTGGACTATCACGATCAGCTTTATGGGCATTTTCGATCCATATATTGACAGCTTCAGGAGCTTTTTTAGCTTTCCTATCAATCGTGGCTGCTGCAGAAAATGACTTCCAAAAGGCATTTTTTTGGTTAGGTATGGCTCTGATCGTTGATGGTGTCGACGGTCCTCTCGCTCGAAAACTCGAAGTTAAAAAATGGTGGCCGCATTGGTCTGGCGACACGTTAGATAATGTCATCGACTATGCTACTTTTGTGATGATACCAGCATTCATTCTATATCAAAGCGGACTTTTAGATCATACGGACGCACTTGGACGTAAAGAAGAACTATTGAGTAAATTCACTTCCTTTACGGCGGCGGCAGTGATTGTCATTACCAGCGCCATTTATTACGCTGATACGCGTATGAAGACTGAAGACTACGGATTTAAGGGGTTCCCTGTTTGCTGGAATATGGTGGTTTTTGCGCTTTTTGTTGTTTCGCCATCACCTACTTTTTCATTAATCTTCATTATATTTACAGCAATCATGACATTTGTTCCTGTAACTTTTATTCACCCAGTACGCGTGAAACCGTTACGCAAAATCAGTCTTTTCGCTTTTGCAGTATGGGGCATAACAGGACTATCGGCCGTATATTTCAATCTCGACAATCCATTGCTTATTGATGCAATTTTTACTGTATCAAGCATTTATCTGTTCTGTGTTGGCTTTTTCCTGCAAATGGTTGGTAAGCTTAAATAGTGCAGAATATTTTTCCTTGGGAATAAACTTTAGAAACGCTGGATTTCATAGGGTTTTCCGTATTTATTGCCAGCATGGAAACTGCAGATACAAAAATTTCGCCTGCTACAAACACAGATATGCTGACAGTCAGTGCTGTCACAAAATATTATGGCGACTTTGCTGCGAACAAGAATATCGATTTTAATATCAAACACGGTGAAATTCACGCGCTTTTAGGTGAGAATGGAGCAGGCAAATCAACCCTTGTGAAAATGCTTTATGGTTCGCTTCAACCAACTTCTGGTAAAATTTTCTGGAAAGGCAATTCTGTCAATATTGCCTCGCCATCCTTTGCCAGAAAGCTTGGCATCGGAATGGTATTTCAACACTTTTCGCTATTTGAATCGTTAAACGTTTCTGAAAATATTGCCTTGTCCCTGTCACCTGACAAACGTCTTGAAGACGTAAAAAAAGAAGCTATCGAATTGTCTGCCAAATACGGCCTTCCACTCAATCCTGATGCGCTTATTGGTGACCTATCCGTTGGTGAGCGCCAAAGAGTGGAAATCGTTCGTTGTCTAATGCAAAACCCTGAACTTATTATTCTTGATGAGCCCACTTCTGTTTTAACCCCGCAAGAAGCTGAGCGCTTATTTGATACGCTTGATATATTGAAGTCAGAAGGGCGTTCTATACTTTTTATTTCCCATCGTCTGGAAGAGGTCAGACGCCTTTGTGATCGAGCAACAATTTTACGCTTTGGTGAAGTAAGCGGTGCTTGTGATCCAAAACAAGAAACGTCCGCCAGCATTGCAAGAATGATGGTTGGAAGTGATGTTAGTTCAATCAAAAAATCTCAATCTTCTGCGGGCGAGGACGTCTTACTGACTGTTCAAAATCTTTCTCAACCAGCCGCTACACCTTTTGCAGTTCCGTTATCAAACATTAGCTTCAAGATTTCTTCTGGTGAAGTTCTGGGGATTGCCGGAATTGCGGGAAATGGTCAATCAGAACTTTTTGATGTTATTTCAGGTGAAGTTGCTGCTTTAAAACCTGATAACATCCAAATTCGTGACCACAAGGTTGGGCATAATTCAATTAATCAAAGGCGAAAACTTGGTGCTTCATTTGTGCCAGAAGAGCGGCTAGGACATGGCGCAATTGCAGATTTTCACTTGAGCGACAACATGCTTTTGGCACGGCATAAATCTGATGACGTTGCGTTTCAGAAATTTGGTAAAATAGGCGTTGTCTGGCGTGAGATGGTTGAAAAAGCAACCAGACGTGTTTGCGAGGTAATGGATGTGCGAAAAGCAGATATTGATCCACTTGCAGGATCATTATCAGGTGGCAATCTTCAGAAATTCATCATCGGACGTGAGTTAGATCGGCAACCATCCGTTCTTATCATCAATCAGCCCAGTTGGGGAGTAGATGCTGGCGCCGCCGCGCACATTCGCCAATCCATCATAGACCTTGCCAGTGCTGGCACTGCGGTACTGATTATATCGCAGGATCTAGATGAAATCTTTGAGCTTTCAGACAAGGTTGCGGTGATGTTTGACGGTCATTTGTCTCCAGCGATGGATGCTACTGATACAACGCGTGAAGAAATTGGTCTGCTCATGGCGGGTGTGAATGACAATGAGGGCAAACATGCAGCCTGATTTTAGCATTCGTCTTGAAAAGCGTGGTGGCGCATCAACCTTTTTTGCGTATTTTTCGCCATTTATTGCTCTGGGCTTAATGCTGATTTTTGGCGGCATTCTGTTCGCAATCATGGGGCATAATCCCGCACATGCCCTTTATGTCTACTTTATCGAACCTTTAACGGACACCTGGTCCTTGCATGAACTGGCGATCAAAGCTTCACCCTTAATCCTAATTGCAACCGGTCTGTGTCTTTGTTTTCGATCTGGCAATTGGAATATTGGTGCTGAAGGGCAATTTATTATGGGCGGCATCGCTGGATCTGCTTTACCCGTGTTCTTTCCTGCTTACACAAGCTTTAGCATACTGCCACTCATGCTTATCTTTGGTATTTTGGGGGGCATGGGTTGGGCTTTTATTCCAGCCTTTTTAAAAAACCGTTTTGGCACAAATGAAATTTTAACCTCGCTTATGCTGGTATACATAGCTGGACATTTCCTGGACTGGATTGTGCGTGGCCCCTTTAGAAATCCGCAAGGGTTCAACTTTCCAGGCTCAATCAGCTTTTCTGAATGGCAAGTTTTGCCGGAGATGCTTGCATCAGGACGCATGCACTATGGCATGTTATTTGCGATTGTTGGCGTTCTGATTGTCTGGTTCCTACTATCAAAAACCATGAAGGGCTTTGAAATACAGGTTATTGGCCAAGCGCCAAGAGCAGGGCGGTTCGCTGGCTTTTCGCCAAAAGGTACAACGATATTCGTCTTTCTTGTATCTGGTGCTTTTGCGGGCCTCGCTGGTATTGCGGAGGTCTCTGGCGCTATACAGCAATTGCGTCCTTCCATCTCTCCTGGATACGGTTTCATAGCGATTATTGTTGCTTTTCTCGGACGCTTAAACCCGCTTGGAATTTTCGCAGCCGGTATTGTGCTTGCACTTTCATATCTGGGAGGTGAAGCAGTACAAATCTCGCTAAATGTGACGGATAAAATCGCAAATGTTTTTCAAGGTCTCTTACTGTTTTTTGTTCTGGCTTGCGATACACTCATTCACCACAGAATAAGGTTCGGTCATTCTTGGCGATTTTTAAATCAGGGAGCAACACATGGGGCTCGTTGAGGCAATACTGCTAACCGTTTTCACTGCCGCAACACCATTATTGATTGCAGCACTTGGTGAACTGGTAACAGAGCGCTCAGGTGTTTTGAACCTTGGTGTCGAAGGCATGATGATTATGGGTGCTATCTCAGGTTTTGCCTTCGCAATCTATACAGGCAATCCATACATAGGAGCGCTTGCTGCCATCATTACAGGTGTTCTGTTTTCGCTGCTCTTTGCCTTCCTTACGATAAGCCTTGTGACCAATCAGGTGGCAACGGGTCTTGCGCTTACTATTTTGGGACTCGGTCTTTCGGGACTTTGGGGAGAAGCTTTTGTCGGTATACCTGGTGTGAAACTTGAAACAATTGTTGTGCCGTTTCTTTCTGAGATTCCGTTTATAGGGAAACTATTTTTTCAGCAGGACATTATTTTCTATTTTTCAATTGTGCTGCTGTTTGGTGTTATCTGGTTTTTGTTCAAGACTCGTGCTGGTCTCATTCTACGCTCTGTGGGTGACAGTCATGCCTCTGCGCACTCCTTAGGGCTTTCTGTCGTTAAGACACGTTATCTGGCCGTCATGTTTGGCGGAGCCTGTTCAGGGTTGGCAGGTGCACATTTATCGCTTGTTTACACTACACAATGGATTGAAAACATGACTGCGGGCAGGGGCTGGATTGCGCTTGCTCTAGTCGTATTTGCCTCGTGGAGACCGAATAGGGTGTTGATAGGTGCATATTTATTTGGTGCGGTCGGCATTGCCCAGTTGCATATTCAAGCGCTTGGCTTCAAAATCCCCACTCAATTTTTGTCGGCGCTGCCTTATATAGCAACCATTGTCGTTCTTGTGATTATTTCACAAAACAGAAGATTGACCATGATGAATACACCATCTTCCCTTGGTAAAGGGTTTGTGCCAGATAGATAGCAGATAACAAAAAGCGTACTTGGAAAAAAGTAACATAATTAAACAGGGTAAAAGGATTACACTCATGAAAAAACTTTTAGCAAGCTTTGCAGGACTAGGCCTGGGCCTTCTTGCTTC
>CALAIO010000053.1 GCA_937923355.1 uncultured Rhizobiaceae group bacterium
TTTGCCTTCAGGCCTTCAATCCAAAAGCCCTGGTTTGTTTGGGACAAAACTTTGACAGGTGTAAACTCTACGATGTTTTCTTGCGTGATCGTTTTGACCCCAAGCGCGCCATTATCTGCAAGCGTTAGCCAGGACGGTGAAATTTTAAACGCAGAGGTTTCTGCAAGCTTGATTGAGGCACTTGCCGTCAAACCGCCTTGTATATTTTCATTTGATTTATCCAGACGAATATCAGTCAGGAAGGTTCTTGTCTGCGGGTCTGTCGATGGGGCAATATATGTAATCGTGCCTTCTGCTTCGACACCAGTTACAAGCGTGACATCTGCTTTCATACCTGGCTTGACGTCATTAATATCTGTTTCAGAGAGCTGTCCTGTAAAAAACATAGGGTCTCTATCAACCAGTGTTACGCATGCACCACCCACATTGATAACATCACCTGGTTCAGCAATTGGGTCTTGGACGACGCCAGAAGCATTGGCTTTTATTTGAGTGTGAGAAAGTTCAATCTCGGCTTGTTTCACCTGTGCCTTGGCTGCGTTTAAATCAAACCTCACCTGGCGCAAGCGTGCGTCTGTTGCAAACCCCTTTTCAATCAGTTTTTGATTTGCTGCGAAATCAGCTTCCATCTGCGAAAGTCGTGCTCTGGCACTTTCAAGGCTTGCTTCTCTTGCACCACGAGAAATGACACAGACCAGCTGGTCTTTTTTAACGAAATCACCCCGGTTCACAAGGCGCTCTTCAAGGATGCCGCTTGTTTCTGCTCTTACAGGTACGATTGCATTTTCTTTTGTGCGCCCACGCAAAGTTACAGTCTTTGATCTGCTTTCAGGATTTAATACTGCGTAGCTTACTTTGAATAGGTCACTTGAGACTTCAAGATTACGTTCGGCTATGGGCTTGTTGTCATTGGCTTCAGCACTTTGGCCGCCAATTTTTATATCGCCATAATACATCCAAACGCCAATGATGGCGGTTATCAAAACTGCCGCAAAGTGGGAGCCTTTTATTGTGAATGTCATCTTCTTCGAACCTTGTTCAGTTGTTAGCCTTGGGAGGGGCTTTGTTTTATTTACTCTGCTGCTTCATCCAGTTTTACCGCTTGACCTGCCATGGCGATTAAGCTGTCACGATTGTTTTTCAGAAAATCCAGATCTGCACCTTTTACGTGAAGACCATAGCTTGTTATCCATTGTGTCGCCGGGTGATCGCAATCGCTTCTCAAGCCACCAATGACTTTCATAAGCTCTTCCATCTCTCCAATGCGTTTATCAATCGCTTTTGTAATAATTTCTGGAGAGGTTAAATCCGCACACATGGCAACAAGCAAAAATTCAGATTTGAATTTATCAATGGCGGGTGGGGAAGCGAGTGTTTTTATAAATTCTTCCCTACCTTTATCTGTGATAGAAAACACTTTTTTGTCTGGGCGGCCGTTTTGAGTTTCCGAGCGACCTATTACAAGTCCGTCTGCTTCCAGTTTTGCCAATGTCGGGTAGATCGAACCATAGCTGATATCAACAAAATAGCTGAAAGCTCCCTCTGAAGATTGTTTCTTTATTTCATAACCACTTGCGTCTTCGAAATTCAGGATCGCCAAAATGAGTGTCTGTGTATTCATGGATTTTACTACTTTTTTGCAAGAACAGCATATGCTGTCTAATTATATTACAATTCGATATATGTCGCATTGATATATATCATTCAAGCATAAATATGAAATTTTTGTGGCTTGGTCTCTGTGAGACTAATTTTTCTCGCCGTTCACGGTTATGTCACTTGTAAAATTATTTTATATATCTACTAATAGGTAGGTAAATTAAAAACTCTAATGAGCATACTTAAAAACAAGGAAAATCCTATGATCGGTTATTCAACAATTGGTGTTAAAGATATCGAAGCTGCAAAGAAATTTTACTGCGATTTATTTGATGCAAAAGTGCAAGTAGATGTTGGTCGTCTAGCTATGATTGGCGCATCTGCAGAACAGCCTATGGTTGCTGTATGTGAACCCTTTAACGGTGAAGCACCAAGCTGTGGCAATGGAGCAATGATTGCATTTCCACAAGAATCAAAAGCTGCAGTTGATGCAATGCACGCAAAGGCTCTTTCACTTGGTGCAACAGATGATGGTGCTCCTGGTCAGCGTATTGAAGATGTATTTTATGGCGCATACGCAAA
This sequence comes from uncultured Rhizobiaceae group bacterium, assembly GCA_937923355.1. The sequence continues at coordinate 2,182 of CALAIO010000053.1, forward strand.
AGATGCAGATGGCAATAAGCTTGCTTTCTATATCTTCGGCTAATAGCTAAGGTTTTAAACTAAATAAAAGGCCTGCTTGTGTGGGCCTTTTTGCTTTCAATTACATCACCAGCGCTTTTGCTCGCGTATAATCTATTTTACCTGAGCCGAGTAATGGCACGTCATTGACCACCTCAACCGCGCTTGGCGTTAATAGTTCAGAATGACCGCGTTTTTTGATTTCATCCAGGATTTGTTTGCGATCTATATCCACTGACGTTGTTATCAGAATAATCTTCTCGCCTTTTTTCTTGTCTGGAATTGAAACAACTGCATGATTGTCGTCAGGTGCGAGTGGGTTTACAATGCTTTCGATGAGGGTGAGGGAAACCATCTCGCCTGCTATTTTTGCAAAGCGTTTGACGCGGCCCTTAATGGCAACGAAACCATCTTTGTCGATGTCAACGATGTCGCCAGTGTCATGCCAATCGGTCTCGCGTGGTTGCAAGACGCCCGGTTTATCTGCCTTCATATAACCCAGCATCAAATTGGGGCCCTTGATAATCAGCTTTCCGCCATCCTCAATGCCATCCACGATTTCAAGCTTGGCTTCAATGCCTGGTAATAATTTTCCAACTGTGCCCAGTTTTCTCTCTTCAATGGTATTTACGGCGAGAACAGGGGCAGCCTCTGTCATGCCAAAGCCTTCGAGCACATCAACGTCAAAGCGATCTTTCCATGTTGCTGTGGTTTCTGCTTTTACAGGTTCAGCACCGGCAACTACCATTCTTAATGAGGAAAAATCTTCATCCTTGGCCATGCGTGCATAACCTCCCAGAAATGTATCTGTGCCAAATAGAATTGTAGATTTGGTCTTGGATACAGCTTTTGGAATGATTTTGTAATGAAGCGGAGAGGGATACAAAAAGAGCGGAACGCCATATATGAGCGGTAGCATCATGCCGCCCGTTAGTCCGAGTGAGTGGAACACGGGCAGGGCGCTAAACACTTTATCCGTCTTTTTGGAGAATTTAATACGTGCACCTACCTGGGCAATATTTGCCAGTATATTCGCATGTGAAAGTACAACGCCCTTCGGCAGGCCTTCCGACCCGGAGGTAAATAAAATCACTGCAGGGTCATTGGGATTTGTTTCTGCCAAGGCTTTTTTAGCAGTTAATGCTGATACGAGTTTGTTTATAAAATTTACTTTTTCTCGAATTTCTTCGAGCCATATAAACTTTAAGCCAGCCGCCTCCATTGCTTTTACAAGTTCGTGCAAGTCACCTTTTTCAATGAAGGCATGGGATGACAATACGGTTTTAACGGCTGCTGTTTCACATGCAGAAACAATCGTTGAAGGGCCAGCACTGTAGTTTAGCATGGCAGGAATGCAGCCCAAGGATTGTAAGGCCAGCAGGGTTACAACTCCGCCCGCAGCATTTGGCAGTAAAACACCAACCGCTTCATTCTTTTCCATATGCAGTTTGAATTTTCTTGCAAGCACATTTGCGCCGATGAGCAGCTTCTTATAGGTGAGACTGCCACCGGTTGCATCTTCCAATGTTGGGCTGGATGAACCGTGTTTTGCACTTGCTTCGACAAAAGCCTGAAACAGTGTTTTACCTTCAAATTCTGATTTAAATTCAGCCATTCATATTCCTCCAGCCATGACTATCACAACTGAAGACAAAGCTTTCAAGTGGAAAGTTATTTTCTGAAGCTGTTTTGCTCACGATCAAATATTTGACCATTTTCTGTCAGGTCATCTGAAACAAGTTTAAGGAGGCTCTGTGAAATTTCAGAAGGATGAGAAATCGTGTCAAGGTCTTCACCAGGCATGGCTTGTGCGCGCAGGGCTGTTCGCATGGCGCCAGTGTTTAACATGTTAATCCGCATGGCAGATTTTTCACATTCAGCGCTCCAGGTCTTCACCAATGTTCTTAGTGCAGATTGAGATGTGGAATAGGCTGCCCAAAAAGGTTTGCATTTATCTGGTGCGTTCGCTGTCATGAAAACGATGCGTGCATTTTCTGACTGTCTTACCAAAGCTGACATGGAGCGCATCAAGCGATAATTTGCGGTAACGTTGAGGTTCATAACCTTGTCAAAGACTTTAGGCTCCAGATGTTCAACCGGAGTCAAATCACCCAAGGTGCCTGCGTTGGAAACCAGAATATCAAGCTTGCCCCAGCGGTCGTTTATGGATGCGCCCAATCGGTCTATGGCGTCGAAGTCTGTGAGGTCTAGCGGCACGAGCGTTGCAGAACCACCGGCCTCCTGAATTTCGTCATCCAGCTCTTCCAGACCACCAACGGTTCGGGCAATGGCGATGACATGCGCGCCTGCTTTTGCCAAGGTCAAAGCACAATGATAACCGATGCCGCGCGATGCGCCTGTTACCAACGCAATTTTGCCTTCGAGCACTTTCATGGATTAGCCGTTAGCTTCTGAAAGCAGTGCAAGGTTTGAAATATTGTCACGGTCGTCGTGATCGGTGAGGGCGGTAGGATATTCGCCCGAGAAACAAGCATCGCAATATTGCGGACTGTCATTGTCACGGCTTGCTTCACCAGCTGCGCGGTACAACCCGTCGAGTGAGATAAAGCCAAGAGAATCCACCTTGATAAAGTCCTGCATTTCTTCAATGGACATGCGGGATGCAAGCAGTCTGTGGGTTTCAGGTGTATCAACACCGTAAAAACAGGATGCACGTGTTGGCGGGCTTGCGATGCGCATGTGCACAGAAGCAGCGCCTGCGTCACGAACCATTTGCACGATTTTTTGTGAGGTTGTGCCACGTACAATGGAATCGTCAACTAGGATTACGCGCTTTCCCTCAAGCATATGGCGATTGGCATTGTGTTTGAGTTTGACGCCCATGTGGCGGATCGAGTCTGTTGGTTGAATGAAGGTTCTGCCAACGTAATGGTTTCTGATAATACCTAATTCAAAGGGCAGGTTTGCCCCTTGGGCATAGCCGATTGCTGCTGGCACACCAGAATCGGGCACGGGGACTACAATATCTGCATCTGCGGGCGATTCTTTTGCAAGTTCAACGCCGATCTGCTTGCGGATGTCATAGACGCTATTGCCTTCGATCGTAGAATCGGGACGGGCAAAATAAACATATTCAAAAATACAGAAGCGTCTTTTGGCTTCTTCAAACGGACGCAGGCTTCTGATGCCGCGATCCGTGATGATAACCAACTCACCTGGCTCAATATCACGCACAAATCTTGCGCCAATGATATCAAGTGCGCATGTTTCTGATGCGAGAATGTATGACCCGTCCAGATCACCAAGCACAAGTGGGCGGACGCCAAGTCGGTCACGACAGCCAATCAGCTTTTTGTTGGTCAGTCCCACAAAAGAGAACGCGCCTTCCAGACGGCGCAAGGCTTCTTGCAGACGGTCTACAAACATCGTCTCTTTGCCCATGGCAATAAGATGCAGGATTGTCTCCGTATCAGAAGTCGATTGAAAGATTGCACCTGCGCGTTGAAGCTCCAAGCGAAGCGTCATTGCGTTGGTGATATTACCATTGTGCGCAACCGCGAAACCACCGCCGGAAAATTCGGCAAAGAAGGGTTGGACGTTACGCATCTCATCGCCACCTGTGGTCGAATAACGTGTGTGCCCGATTGCGCGGTGCCCTTTAAGGCGATCGATAACGCTTTTCTTGGTGAAGGTATCGCTGATCAGTCCCATGTGGCGTTCAGCGTGAAATTGTTGACCATCAAAGGAAACAATGCCTGCGCCTTCCTGTCCACGGTGCTGAAGGGCGTGTAGTCCCAGGGTCGTTAGTGTTGCAGAATCTTCGTTATTAAAAATACCAAAAACACCACATTCTTCGCGGAGTTTATCATCATCAAGAAATGACATTGTGACCTCTTTCAAGGATGTTAGGTCTGGACTTAAGTATCCTGACCTTCAGGGCCTGGTTCGCTTCCGATACCAAATTTTTCAAATACAAATGAGCTTGGATCATCCGGAATTGAATTGATTATGCTTTGACCAACAGAATCGATCATCGGTTTTGATTTTGCTTCTGTTACCCATGTGGGTACTTGTTCAGAAATCAGAAACTCTGCAAACATTGTTAGTACTGTGACCAATAAAAAACCTCTGGCTGCACCAAAGATGAAACCCAATGTTCTATCCAGTGCGCCTACGCGGCTATCCACGATCAGATCTGCAATTTTAATGGTGATGAGGCTCACAACAATCAGCGCTATGACGAATATTATCGCACCAGCTACGATAAGAGGTAGAACTTCATTGCTTGTTATGGAAGCTGTGTATCCTGCAACAAAAGGTGCGAGTGACTTATGGAATATAAATGCCAAGAACAAGGCAACAATCCAGGAGCCAATGGAAAGGACTTCACGAGAGAACCCGCGCACCATTGCAAGCAGGCCTGAAACCAGCATTAAAAAGATCAAAATAATGTCCAGCAATTCAATTGGCATCGTGGACTAACCCCTATATCGCGTATCTATTTGTTCTGTTGCAAGACGATTAGCCCGAAATAGATTTTATTTCCAGTCCTAAGAAGGTTTTTCAGACCTTTCTTTCATTGAGGATATTTTGACAGCCAATTCTGTCAATTCCTTGATGTGATCAACCTTCATGCCGCTGTTTTTGGTGTCATCATCGTTGGCCGTGGATGCGGATGCCTGATGAAAACCCAGTTTGCCCGCTTCTTTTAAGCGTTGGCTAGCGTGCGCTACGGGTCTGGTGGAACCGGAAAGGCTGATTTCGCCAAAATAAACGCTGTCCTTTGGGAGAGGAGCGCTACACAAAGATGACAGAAGTGCTGCTGCAACTGCCAGGTCTGCGGCGGGTTCTATGATTTTATATCCACCAGCAACATTGAGATAGACATCATATTGGCCGAGTTTTACGCCGCAATGCGCTTCCAAAACGGCTAAAACCATGGATAGCCGTGAAGTATCCCAGCCAATAACAGCGCGTCTTGGTGTGCCGAGCGAGGATTGTGCTACGAGCGCCTGAATTTCGACCAAAACAGGCCGCGTACCTTCCATGCCTGCAAAGACTGCAGCACCAGGTGAGGTTTCGTTTCTTTCGCCCAGGAAGAGTTCGGACGGATTGCGGACTTCGCGCAAGCCTTTGTCTGACATTTCAAAGACGCCAATTTCGTCAGTTGGGCCAAAGCGGTTTTTGACGTTGCGCAGGATACGATAATGATGCCCGCCTTCGCCTTCAAAATATAAAACCGCGTCAACCATATGCTCAACCACACGCGGGCCAGCGATTTGTCCATCTTTGGTGACATGGCCGACAAGCACGACACAAGTGCCGGATTTCTTCGCATAACGAATCATGGCTTGTGCCGCAGAACGCACTTGCGTCACCGTGCCCGGCGCTGAGTCTGCTAAATCTGTCCATAAGGTCTGAATGGAATCTAATATCAAAAGGGCGGGTGGCTCGTCGTTCTCAAGCGTTGCGATGATGTTTTCGATGCTGGTTTCTGCCGCCAGTCCAACATTTGGTTCAATCGCATTAAGACGCAACGCGCGCATACGAATTTGCGCGACAGCTTCCTCGCCAGAAACATAAACAACCTTGTGGCCCTGTTTGGCAACAGCGGCTGAGGCTTGCATCAGGAGTGTGGATTTGCCGATACCAGGATCACCGCCTACCAAAAGCGCTGAACCTTTTACAAAACCGCCACCTGTGACACGGTCTAGCTCAGGAATGCCAGAAACAATGCGCGGCGCCTGTTCTGATTCTCCTGCAAGCGAAACCAATTGCACAGGCGTGCCTTTGCGCATCTGTTTGCCCGGATTGGCTGCAATGCCCGTGGTTGGATTATCCTCAACCAAAGAGTTCCACTCTCCACAACCATCGCACTTGCCAGACCATTGAGGATAAGAACTGCCGCAGGACTGGCAGACAAATTGGGTTTTGGATTTAGCCAAGGCAGGAAACTCACAAGAATATTTGTTCTTGTTATGTTCTTATATAGGTTTGATGGTTTTGGCAAGACATAAATTACGTCCGACTATTCATTCAACGACCAATCATAGTGCGTGTCTGAAATTTTTTTCACGTTTTCCAGCTTTGCAGCATTTTCTGGGGTCGCGTATTTTTTTAAGTGTTCGATTACACCCTTTTCAGAATTACCAAAATCATAGGCGAACCATTTGTAGATGGAAGATACTTCCAGTTTGCCGTTTTTAATTTCAAATCCGCGCGGGCTGTTGATGTAGGCACGTGCTCCGTTTTCGAGCAATTTTTCTGTGTTCGCTGCGGTGAAGGCTTGTTTGCTCAGGTTCGGGCAGCCGATAGACGCGCAATTTACAGCGTAGTGGATGCGTGGGTCTTTCCAGATCGGGCGCAGGATGGCGTGCTCGATATCATCAAGGGTGAGCACTTCTTCCTCGATTGTGACCAGTTCGGAACCCCAAGGGCCATTGGCAAAAATGCCTGATGTGTCGATATCGCGGATGGATTTAACCGGGTAATTGTCAAGAATGACTTTAATCGTCAGCGCGTTGTACATGTTCACCCAATAGGCGAATTGAACGGGCTTTGCACGGTCTGTAATTTCAATTTCAGACATTACTTTGATGTAACTATTAAGCGCCTTATTGTCGTCGGCGGTCACCTTGCCATAGGCAAAGCGGTTAAGGCCTGTTGTGTCTGTTGTGATGTATTTCTTTAAAAGGCTGTCCCAGGCTGAATGGTCGATGGGTTGTGTATTGGAAGGGTTATTATCTTCCCAGATATCCCAGACCTCAGGTTTGCTGGATGAGAAACCTCCGATGAAGCCGCTGGTCATTATCACGATGCCTGTAATCATGGCGATGCGCTTGAACATGGTTTGCTATCCTTTGAACCGTTTATTCTTGAGACTGATTTCAGTCGTGAGTGATAATTCACGATTATGCAATTAAACT
>CALAIO010000054.1 GCA_937923355.1 uncultured Rhizobiaceae group bacterium
CTAGAACCATCCCATATTAGAATTAGTTTAATTACCCTTGCCTTTCAGGAGAAGTCGCGTGTCAAATTCCGAAACCAAAGTTATGGATAAACATCCTGGTCGCAACAGCCAAACATATGGCATTGCGCGTCAGCTTGGAACGGATATGGATCTCATCCATAGCCCTGCCGTGGGCGTGGTTGGCACTAAGGGGGACAGCCAGTGTTATCTCGGGGTTCAGGGCAAGGTTGAAGCCATTCATAATTGTCTGCGAGAGCGCATTGGCAAGGAAGACGGTAAGATGCAAATGCGTCTTGTTCAGCCCGAATATACAATCGCAACATCAGACGGTATGCGCAACGGCACGCGTGAAATGCGCTATTCACTGATTGGACGTGAAGTCACAAATGACAGTTTTTGCGAGCATCTGAGCGCGAGTAATCTTGAAGGTGTGATTGCCGTTGTTGCTTGTGACAAGCCGCCGGTTGGTACGCTTTCTGCGCTTTTGGAACACAATAAGCCTGCGATTATCATGTCCGATGGGCCGATCCGTCCGGCAAAGGATAGCCGTAGTAATGAGATGCTGGATATCGTGGCTGCCTTTCAGGTGGCGGGTCACCCGGATGAAGAATACAAAAAGCACATCGCTTGTGCAGCCTGTCCTGGTTACGGATCATGTGGCGGCATGTTTACCTATAATACGATGCAAACTTTCATCGCGGTTGCGGGCATGGAGCCCTTGGATATGGTATCTCCGCCATCAGATGATCCGCGCCGTATGGAAGAATTCCCTAACCAATTGGTGACTTATCTTGATGCCATGGTGAAAAAAGGTATTCGCCCGCGTGACATCGTAAAGCGCGATAACCTTCGCAATGCGCTCATTGTCGCTATGGCAGTTGGTGGCTCCACGAACGTTGTGTTGCACGTTCCTGAAATTGCTCGTGCTGCTGGCTTTGAAAATTTCTGGCGTGATGTGATGACACCTGAAGAATTTAATCACCTCTCGCAACATCTTATTCCCGTGCTTACAGATGCGCGTCCTTACGGTCTTTATTCCATGGTGGATATTGACCAGATTGGTGGCATTCAGGTGATCGTCAAGGAATTGATCGAGGCTGGCCTTGTAAACGGTGATACCGATACCTGTACTGGTGAAACACTGAGTGAGCAGATTGCTCGTCTTGAAACTCCTGCTCCTGATGGTCGCGTGGTATATCCGGTTGAAAAGCCCTACAAGCCAACAGGTGGGCTTCGCGTTTTGGGTGGTAACCTATCACCTGATTTCAGTGCCATCCTTAAACTTGCTGGTGTTGAAGGTGGCCTTGAAAATAATGTGTTCAAGGGCAAGGCGCGGTGTTTTGATTCCGAGTTTGAACTTTTGGATGCGCTCGATCAGGCGCCTGACAGTTTTGAAAATAATGATATGGTGATGGTGCGTTATGAAGGCCCTTCTGGTGCACCTGGTATGCCGGAAATGTTGGATTCAACTTCACGCATCACTACACTTTGCCGTGAAAAAGATATTGTCGTTGGCCTCATGACGGACGCACGTTTCTCTGGTGGTTCTGTAGGACTCGTGATTGGTCACGTCGGCCCAGAGGCTGCTATCGGTGGCCCAATTGCGCTGGTTGAAGATGGTGATGAAATCATTGTCGATCTAAACACAAGCGAGATTAACTGTACCGCTTTGCAAGATGAAGCAACGCTGGAAGCGCGCAAGGCTGAATGGCAAAAAATTGTTGATGCTAATGGTGGCATGCACCCATCGTGTGGTGAAGCAGATACTCGTCTGCTGGCGCGCATGAGAAGCTCTGCCGTATCAGCTATTCAAGGTGGTGGCATTCATCCAGGGCGCGAACTTTGGGTGAAAGAAAAGCGTGAGCCTGTAAAATCTGGTTTCGTACCAAGCAACAAATATCGCCCAGGCTCCGAAAAGGCTTTTTAATATAATTTTTTGAAAGTTCTTTGATGGAAAACCGTAAACTTGGCAAAAATGGTGCGTCAGTCCATCCGATTGGATTTGGCGCCATGTCATTTTCTAATTTTTATGGTGTGACCAATGAGGCTGAAAGTCATGCCATTTTGGATATGGCGATGGAAGCAGGGGTCAATCATATTGATACTTCCAATGTTTACGGCATGGGAACGTCAGAGACGGTTATCGGCACATATTTAAAAGCCAATCCTGAAAGCAAAGATCATTTCAAGATTGCAACCAAAGGGTCTATCAGGCGTAATCCGGATGGTCCTGGAAATGTCTTTGATAATTCGCCTGAACATCTGGAAGAAGAACTTAACAAGAGCCTCAAGCGCATGGGCGTTGACTGCGTCGATCTTTATTATCTGCATCGCCGTGACCCATCCGTACCGATTGAAGAAGTAACTGAGACGCTCGCATCTTTTGTGAAAGCAGGCAAAGCCAAGTCGATAGGATTTTCAGAAATAGCGCCCACAACTTTGCGCAAGGCGCATGCGGTACATCCAGTTGCAGCGGTGCAATCTGAATATTCGCTTTCCACGCGTTCGCCTGAAATGGGTTTGGTTCAAACCTGCGAAGAACTAGGCGTTGCAATGGTTGCTTTTTCACCAGTGGGGCGATCCTTGCTAACGGATAATCCGCTCAGTTTTGAAGCGGTTCAGGATATGCCATTTCTGGTAAATAATCCGCGCTTCATGCAACCCAATTATGATGCAAATCTTGAGGCTGTTAAACCCTTTAAGGCGCTTGCTTCTGACATGGGAATGTCGGCTGCGGGCTTGTCAATCGCCTGGCTCTTGGCACAAGGCGAACATATTCTTCCAATTCCAGGAACTCGCTCAACAAAACACTTTGCCGAATTGCTTGAAGGTTCGAAGCGTGAATTAACGGCAGAAGAATTAAGCGCTATTAATAAAATCTTGCCCATAGGTTGGGCGCATGGCGAACGGTATTCTCTCGCGCAATGGGTGGGG
>CALAIO010000055.1 GCA_937923355.1 uncultured Rhizobiaceae group bacterium
GACCGATTTCCGCTTCATGTCATAGTCTGGCCAGTGCGCGTTCAAGGTGAGACAACAGGCGCAGAAGTAAGTAATGCGATCAATGGCTTTAATGCCATGCAAGACAAGCCTGATCTCATTATCGTCGCACGTGGTGGTGGTTCAATTGAAGACCTCTGGGGCTTTAATGATGAGATTGTTGTACGTGCAGCTGCAGATTCTGACATACCGCTCATCTCAGCTGTTGGCCATGAAACGGACTGGACGCTGATTGATTTGGCAGCTGATGTACGTGCGCCGACGCCCACGGGTGCTGCAGAACTTGCTATTCCCGTTAAGGCTGAACTGGATGCAACGGTTGCAAGCTACAAAGCGCGATTACAGTCAGCGCTAACAAGACAATTTGAAAAAGCGCGCAGTCAACTTCTTGCTGCTGAAAGAGGTCTTGCCTCACCCGATATGCTGCTTGCAATGCCAAGGCGCAGACTTGATGAAGCGACTGGACGACTAGGGCGCGGGCTGGATATGGCCACAAGGCGTAAGCGCACAAATTATGAAAGCATTGCAGGGCGTTTGTCTCACCGCGGCTTGTCTGCATCCATTGCAAGAAGTCACGACAGACTGGATGCGCTAGGACGACGAGCAAATGCAGCACATTTGAACAAGGTGCAGTCGACTACAAGACATGTCTTGGAACTTGCAAGACGCAACGTCAATGCTTTTGAAAATCAGGTAGTAAGAACCAAGGCAAGATATGAACAGGCGCATCGATTGCTTGGTAGTCTTTCCTACAAAAGTATTTTGGAACGTGGATATGCAGTGGTTAGAAATGCAAAGGACGCACCTATTGCCTCAGTTGAAAAAATCAAATCGGGCGATGCTTTCAGCGTAGAGCTTAAGGATGGACGTATTTCTGCGGTAGCCGCAGGCACAGGCAGTGAGACAAAGTCATCTGCCCCCAAAAAACCAGCAAAAAAGCATGATACTCCGACATCCCAAGGTGATCTTTTTTAAAAGCCTATTCCTCAGTAAATGCACCACGGAAGCTATCTGTAATCGGTTTTGCCAAATATTCAACAAAGGTTCTGTCACCTGTCTTGATGAACGCGTCAACAGGCATGCCTGCGTAGATTTTATCTGGATCAAAATCTTCTGGCAGATTATCAACCAGCTTTAGCCTGGCATCATAATAAACTTCCTGCGTTGCCTGATCTACTAATCTGTCTGCAGAAATATATTGAACAGTCGCAGGTACTTCAGGTGTCGTTCTTGCATTCAGTGCGGAAAAACGAATGCTGGCTTCCTGCCCTTGTGTAACAATATCAATGTCAATCGGAGATACACGAGCAGAAATAATTAAATCATTTGAGGTTGGTAAAAGTTCCAGAACTGTTTCACCCGGACGAATGATACTGCCGATTGTATTTTTTTCAATTTTCACAATTACACCGTCAACTGGTGCACGAATGACCATGCGTTGAAGGATGTCAGCGCGGGATGTAAGTTGCTCATCCAGATCATCAATTTGTGTACGCAACTCGTTAATTTGACTTGAAGCCTCTGAACGTCTTGTCGCTCGAATAGTTTCCTGACGCACTCTGACTTCAGAGATTGATTTATTGCGCTGACCGATTCTGGCTTTTAATGATCCGATTGCGCCAATGGTATCCGCCTCTTCACGCAGTAAGGCGTTATATTGGTTTTTCGGCGTCAGGCCTCTGGCAAGTAAAGTCTTCTTGGCTTTTATTTCATCTTTCAGTACAGCAAGCTTTGTATTTTCTGCATCGATTTGCAGTTCAATCCCCGCTAATTCCTGCTCAATGGCATTTACTTGTTCATCCAAAACACTCAACTCTGACTTATGCTGGATAAGTCGCGATTCAAATTCAGCCTTTTGCAATTCCAGCGGTTCAGTTTGTTTGTTTTGCTCGGCGCGTTTTATCAGATCGTCAGAAAACTTTATGTTCTCGGCGCCCGTCATTTCTGCAGTCATGCGCGCCAGATTAGCAGAAAGAGCAACGAGTGATTTTTCAACACGGTTCCTGTTAGAAGCAGCCTGTGTTGGGTCCAGATAAACAAGCGGATCACCTTGTTTGACTGATGCGCCATTGCGCGTAGCAATTTCAGAAATAATACCGCCTTCAAGATGATCAATACTCTGGTTCTGTCCACTTGCAATGACCACACCTGGTGCAATGGCAGCGCCAGCGATTGGTGCGCGAAAAGCCCAAAGGCCGAAACCTGCAACAAAAACACCTATGACCAAAAGACCCATGATAAGAGGTTTCATGATGCTCGTTGGCACACGGTCACGCCAGTCATTATTGGTTGTCATGTTTGCAATGTTTGTCATGTCTTATTCGCCAACCTCAGGTGATAGCTGTTTATTGCGTTGTTGCACTGCTTTTTGAGCACGTTCTTTTGTTATTTTTATGACCTCTTCTGCAGGGCCATAGTCTATAATCTGACCGTCATTCATACGCATGATATTATCGACGACCTTGATGACGCTATCACGTTGGGTGACCAAAAATACGGTGATTTTGTTTTTCTTGGCTTCAAGTAATGCGCGAAGCAAAGCATTTTCACCGATACGGTCAAGGCTTGAGTTAGGCTCGTCGAGAACAATAATCTTTGGATTTCCAAAAAAAGCACGCGCCAACCCCAGTCGTTGTTTTTCACCACCTGATACAGCGAGACCACCTGGACCAATTGGGGTATCGTAACCATGCGGCATTTTCTTGATCAAGTCTTCGACATGCGCCATCTCTGCAGCACGCCTGATATCTTCATCTTTTGCGTCAGGCCTGAAGCGCGAAATATTTTGAGCAATTGTGCCCGGCAATAATTCAACATCCTGTGCCAGATACCCTACGTGCTTGCCCAAGTCTTGCGGATCCCAATTGGAAATATTCGTTCCATCAATTCTGATGTCACCAGCAAAGGGTTTAAAAGCACCAATGATAATTCGAGCAAGTGTTGATTTGCCTGAGCCGGATGGTCCGATAACAGCTACAGATTGCCCCGCGCCAAGTTTAAAGGAAATACGGTTCAGAATTGGCGGTTTTTTACGGTCTACAGGATTGGGCTGCAAAATGCCTTCAGCTGTGAGTTCACCAATTGGCTCTGCGACTTCAGTATATTTTTCGCGACGTTCTGTTTCGGCCACAAATGCTTTTACCTTGCCCCAAGAACGCCTACCTGCACTCAGTTGTGGCCAAGAATTAATGACCATATCAATCGGCTGTAAGGCACGTCCTGAAATAATGGAAGAGGCAAAGATCATGCCTGCTGTCATTTCACCCTGCTGTACCAGATACGCACCATAACCAAGCATGGCCGCCTGAATACCAAAACGGATGGTTCTTGAAATGCCACCAAAAATGGAATTTCTGTTGGCGGACTTATCAGCTGCGATAAGCGCATTGGCGTTCCAGTTTCCCCAGCTTGCCACGACATCTTTCATCATACCCATGGCGATGATGCTATCTGAATTACGTGCGAAATATTCTGACTGCTGATGCGCAACTACAGTTGCTTGATTTTGTTCACCTGACGATTTTTCAGTAAACTTCAAATTCAGGATTGCCACAAATAATAGAACTAGAGCGCCAATGACTGTTAGCCAAAATAGCGATGGATGGATGAGATAAAGACACGCGATGAAAATCAATGAGAATGGAAAATCGATAACACCAAATAATATTTTTGACGAAACGATAGTGCGCACAGCCTGCAAATCTCTTAGCGGTTGTATGTTGCCGTTGGTTTTGTGACCTTCGGTAATTACCCGCTCCATCACATCATTTGCGAGTACGGAATCAAGCTTTGCTGCTGCACGGGTCGCCAAAATCTGTCGCACCATTTCTGTTAGACCAAGAATGATTAATGCAAAGGCTGCAAGTATGGATAAGAAAATAAGTGTATTGCTTGATTGGGATGGCAAAACGCGATCATAAATCTGCAACATATAAAGCGGTATGGTTAGCTGTAACAGATTTGCAAAGAAAGAAAAAAAGGCGATGATAATCATCGTAATCTTGAAGCCTCGCGTCGCTTTCGCAAGATTTTCCATGTGTTATTTCCCCTGTTTCCGCAAAACTAATCGCGTAACCATCGTTTGTCCTTGAGCATATCTATAACAGAATAATTAACCCAGACTTACAAGAAATAACTATAGCAAAAATAAAAAAAGCCCCGGACATTCATCCGAGGCTTCAAAATTTCTAATCTATTGAAAAATTACTTTTTCAGAAGATCGCGAATTTCTGTAAGAAGAACTTCTTCTGCTGGCGGAGCAGCAGGCTCTTCTTCTTTTTTCTTTTCCAGACCTTTAACAAATTTCACCATCATGAAGATAACGAAACCGATGATTACGAAATTGATAATTGTTGTCAGGAATGAACCGTAGGCAAGAACTGCGCCTTGTTCTTTAGCAGCTTCAAGTGAAGTCGCAGTAACACCTTCGCCAAGCGGAATGAAGTAGTTTGAGAAATCCAAGCCACCAAAAATCCAGCCAACGATTGGCATAATGATATCACCAACCAGTGAAGCTGTAATAAGCGCGAAAGCACCTGCAATAATCACAGCAACAGCCAAGTCCATGACATTGCCCTTCATAATAAAGTCTTTAAATTCATTCATCATTTGAGTATTCCCCTCTTGAAATATTAAAACATCCAGTACCAGATGCCGTAACGTTATTTACGCAATTTTAACTATGAAGTTAAGAGAAAAATGCGTTAAATCATAAACTAAAGTCTCAATTTTCAACAAAACTGTTGATTAATTCCCTCAAAATCGGAAAAATTCGAAAGATTGCGACATTGAGCAGTTTTAGGCTAGGATATCAGGGTAGAATTTTGAGGGGAATATATGCATGATCCATCCTTGGATCACATTGATTGTAGCAATATTTTATGTCCTGCTACTGTTTATTGTTGCCAGTTATGGTGACCGCAGGCTGGCTGGTTATGAGAACCAGCGCAGTCGCCCTAATATTTATGCTTTCAGCCTGGCGATTTATTGTACAACTTGGACTTTCTTTGGTTCCGTTGGCCTGGCTGCAACAAGCGGCATAAACTTTCTAGCAATTTATGTAGGCCCTATATTGGTGGTGACACTTGGTTTTCCGTTAGTGCGGCGAATTATTAAATTGTCAAAAGAAGAGCGTATCACTTCCGTCGCCGACTTTTTAGGTTCGAGATATGGTAAAAACATCAAGGTTGCAGCGGTTGCCGCTATTATTGCTGTAATCGGC
>CALAIO010000056.1 GCA_937923355.1 uncultured Rhizobiaceae group bacterium
TTCATAAGCGGTGCAACACCGCCATCACCATTCCCGCCGCCCCAAGAGTGCGACCCCATGTTTCCTGTGCCAGCGCCAATGCGTACGCCGCCCTCGTTGAACTGTGATGCTTCTGGCAAGAAAGTAGCCGCTACGATTGTAGCATCATATTGCCCGTCTTTTGTAATAGGCAGCAGTTCATCTTCGCGGCTCAGGTCCGGTTGATAAAAGTAATGGATTTTACCTGCTTCGAGATCAGTATTTTCGTCCCAAGCCCCTTCGTGAAAAACGCCACCCGTTGACTCAATATAGGTTTTAACTTCACTATGGTCAGGCGTTCCATTTTCATCAAATTTCAATCCGATAAGATCAGCAATCAAAACCTTGTAGGTTTTGTTCGTGTCATCTTTTCTTGTCTGGAAATTATCCATAACATCACGCCTTATAAATCAATCTTTTACAATTATCTTTAAGCATGAAAAAGATGGTTTCAGAAAGAGAAGATTGTATTCAGGCGCAGTGCTTGTGGATTAACTGGCTTTATCAGCAAGGAGTTCTGTAAGTTGTTGCTGCAGCCAGCCTTTGGCAATCCAGTGCCCGCCGCCATGAACATCAAGCGTCAGGGATTTCTCTGACTTGCAATTATACCATTGATAGCGTGTGTAGTTTTGCGAGGTCTTCCATTCAGATTTTTTATAGGCTTTATGTGCGCAGCCATTGGTGCGTTGCCATAGTCTAACTGGGCCGGTCTCTTCGCCGTTTGGACCATAAGGAAAATCCATCACAGTATCTTTTAATCCATGTACATGACGCACTTCAACAGGACCTGTTTCGCAGTTTTCTGTTTGGTCGTAAAACGTACCCGAGATACCAAGCAATACACTGACTTGATCACCTGCTTCGCAGGCAAATCGCCAAGCCATGGAACTGCCCCATGAGTAGCCTGAAACCATAAGATTATTTCTATCAATCGGAAAACGCTTTTCAACATCATCAAGAACTGCATTGGCGAAGGGAGTATCGCGTGAACCCGCTTTCCAGAAGTCCCACGATTTCCCAAGGCCATTGGGTGCTACAAGTAATACACCTGCTTTTCGCGTTACAGCACCAATATGTTTGTGGTTGAGCGGAACAGGTCCTTGGCGTCCCCAGCCATGAAAATACAATAAGACAGGCAGGGGTGATGTACCGTCCCATCCGTCTGGTGGCAGAACATGATAGCCACGCTCCCCCAACTGACAAATCGTATCGCCAGTACAATCGTTATTCTGTGTTAATCCGACAGTCGATAACATCAGGAAAATCAAATTGGCTAAAAACCCAGATTTTAGGGGAGTGGGCATAAGGTCTCTCTCATTTATTTCGATTAGAATAATATCTCAATCCTGATAAATGAGTAGAGCTAAATACCTAGTTTCACGTGCTTGTGTTTTCTTTTGTAATGGCATCTGCGCGTCCGGCAATGACACTTATCCATGCAGAAATAATCAAGATAAATGCACCAAACAAGAAGAATGCGCCCGGAAAATAAACAGGTGCCAAGGGTGATGTAAAATAAGAAAACGCGGTCGTTGACATGGCAGGGCCAGCAACGGCTGCCAAGCCGCCAACACTGGTAAGCGCACCTTGCAAAAGTCCTTGTTGTGTATCTGCAACTTGACGTGACGCAATCGCTTTGAGTGCGGGTTCTGCACACCCCCAACCGATGATGTAGGGGATGATGCCAATATAACCGATGGCGCCAATCGTATTAAAGGCAAGCATTACATACATAACTGAGCTTAATAAAAAACCACCTATAATCGTATTAATTTCGCCAAAGCGGGGAATAACCTTTCGTACTAAATAACCTTGAACAAAGACATAAGACGCGCCGACGATTGCTAATGAAAAACCAGTTTCTTGTGTGTTCCATCCGTATTGAAGTTCGGAGAAAATTACCCACAAAGCCTCCAAGCCGCGTTGCATGGCGCTGACTAGCATCAAGGCAATGCCTAGAAGCATTAAGACGCGAGTAGAAGCCAGGAGCTTCAAGGTAGCAAAGGGATTTGCACGCGCAAGACTGCTTGTGTCCCGTTTTTCGACGGGAAGGGTTTCTTCCAGATAGAAATAGCCAAAAATAGCATTTGCAAAGGAAAAAGCAGCTGCCACAAAAAACGGCAGGCGCAGATCATATGAGCCAAGAAAACCACCCAGTATTGGCCCAATAATAAATCCAACGCCAAAGGCTGCGCCAACCATGCCAAACGCAGCCGCGCGATCCTTGCTCTCAGTTGTGTCTGAAATATAGGCATTGGCAATTGAAACGGTTGCACCGAAAACACCACCCACTGCACGACCCATAAACATCCATGCAATGGTTGGCGCAAATGCCAGAAATATATTGTCTAACCCAAGTGCGGTTAGTGCTACCAGCATTACGCGTCGTCTGCCGTAGCGGTCTGACAATGCTCCCATCAGGGGCGCAAATAAAAACTGCATAAGCGAGAAGACAACCGCAGTTGCGCCATATATGGCAGCCGTTTGGGAAATGGTGCCGCCTGTCAGTTCTGCAACAAGGGATGGAAGTGTCGGCCAAACAATACCAGCCGCCATCATGTTTATCATAATGGTCAGCAGGACTACGATGAGGCTTTTATTTGGCAAATGCTTTAGCCGTCTTTTTTACCGGAAATTGGCGTAGAATAGGATAAATCCAAATCCCAAGGGAAGTAAATCCATGTATCCTGAGAAACTTCGGTCACATAGGTTTCTACAGTCGGTTTGCCAGATGGTTTGGCATATACAGTTGCAAAATGCGCATTCGGTAAAATTTCACGAACCTTCTTTGCGGTGGCGCCAGTGTCAGTCAAATCATCAATGACCAAAACACCTTTTCCGCCATCGGTTTTTGAAATGATATCATCAGAAATAGACTTGAGAACGATCAGCTCACCTTGATCTTTATATTCGTGATAAGAAGCAATACACAC
>CALAIO010000057.1 GCA_937923355.1 uncultured Rhizobiaceae group bacterium
CTTACTTCTAGCGTTTTTTGTATGAAGGCAGCCTTATCCGTCAGCTTAAACAAACCAGAGTTACGCAAATTATTTGCGATGACATTAGAGATATCCTGAGCAACCTTGTCACCCTGGAAATCCATAATGGCAATCGGAAGGGGTTCAACATTACCTCGTGTGATATCAAACTCAATGCGAGCATTCGCAGTTGTTGCAAATGCTAAAACGATAATGAGTGTGACAAAAAACTTTTGAAATATTGAAAACATCTGGTTTTCCTCTTGGTCTTAAAAATCTATTGGAACATCTTGGCTGGATAGAAAGTCGGCACAATCTCAGCCCAAGTGTCATATTTGTCTTTAGGTAAAAAATCATAAGGCGCACAACGTTTAACTGCACGTAGCATTGCAGGTCCATAACGTCTTTGCTCAGCGTTAGTTCCGCCTTGCGCATCAACAAGTGGAATACTCTTAATGCTACCGTCTGGTGCGAGTTTGATTACAATCTTAACCTGCAGATTTTCAGAAATGAGCTGCCCGCTGATACCACTTGCACAACGTTCAACTGCTGAACGAAGCGCATCCAGTTCACTACGCGAAAGCTTACCACTGGACTTGCCTTGTGACGTTCCTAATGAAGCAGTTTTCGTTGATTTCTTCTGCCCACCGGAAGAAGCTTTCTTCTTGTCTTGAAGTTTGGTTTCTTTTTTCGCTTCTTTTTTGGTCGGCGCATCAGGTTTACCCGCTGCCTTTGTTAATTCAGCCAGCTGTTTACGATCATCCGTCTTGGCTGTGTTGGGCTTGGCAGGCTTTGGTCTCACTGCAACCTTTGGCACAGGAATACGATTTTCTTCAATCAGTTTTTCAAGACCATCTTCTGAAACTTCAGGCTCAGGTGTTGGCGCAGGTGGTTCAGGGACAACAGGCGTTGCCGGGTCAGGAAGTGCCGCAACCTCAGTTGCTTTTGCAGTGGGTTTTTCAACCTTTTCAGCAGGTTTTGGTTCAGGCGTAGGTTTTGGCTCTGGCACAGGCGCCTTTGCTGCTTCCGAAGTTTCTTCTGTTGGTATTTCTTTTGCCGGCGCTTCCGCCTCTACCTTGGTATCTGATTTAGCATCGCCGACATTTTGAGCATCAGGATTGCTTTCAGGTTTTTTGGTAGGCGTAGGTGCTGGCGTATCGGTTACTTCCGCTTCCTTTGCGCCTTCAACCGCATTGGCCAATTCTTCAATCGGAATAATATCAATCGGCACGCTCTCCACATCAGCCACTTCCAATGGCGCAGGCGCAGACGCTGCCAACAATCCCCAAGAAAGGATGGCAATATGCGCAGCGCCAGAAAGAGTTGAACCTAGTTTCATGAAACGTTACTGACCTTGCTCTTGCAATGTAACCAAACCGATTTTCTTGTATCCGGCAGCAGAAATGCGCGCCATGATTTTCATCACCGTGCCATAATCAGCCGTGCGATCACCACGCACATAAATGCGTTCTTCATAGCCATTTTGAGCAATAGCTTCCAATTGCGGCAAAATATCCTCAGCAGAAATTTCACTCTCTTGAATAAAAACCTTACCCTCTTGATTAACAGAAATAGTAATTGGCTGTGTTTCAGGCTGTAGAGACTTTGCTTGTGTTTCAGGCAAATCAATCGGCACACCGACAGTCAAAAGTGGTGCTGCAACCATGAAGATAATCAAAAGTACGAGCATTACATCCACAAAGGGCGTAACGTTAATCTCGCTTACAGGCATATGACGTTTTGCACGACGACGTTTGCCGCCTCCACCGCCTGCATTTCCCATAGACATTCCCATGCGCTTATTCCTTATTCAGCCGCTCTAGACTGCATGCTTGCCTGACCAGTTTTCTCATCAATCTGACGAGAAAGAATGGCAGAGAACTCATCCGCAAATCCTTCTAGTCTGGTTGTGATTTTACCCACATCAGAGGAAAGCTTATTATAGAAAATTGTTGCTGGAATGGCAGCAAGAAGGCCTAATGCAGTCGCAAGCAAGGCTTCTGCGATACCAGGCGCCACAACAGCCAGGTTTGTCGATTTAGATCCTGCAATCGCCTGAAACGAAGTCATGATACCTATAACCGTACCGAACAACCCCACAAATGGCGTGGCAGAACCAACGGTGGCTAAAAACATCAAACGACTTTCAAGACGTTCAGCCTCTTTTGCAAGCGATACATCCAGCACTTTATCAATACGTGTTCCAAGTCCAATTTGTGAATTGGCACCACGTTCAAACGAACGCTTCCACTCACGCATAGCAGAAACAAATAGTGCACCCATGCCAGTTGGGTTGCGATCTGAGAGAGACTTGTAAAGTTCTTCCAGTGATTGACCAGACCAGAAAACTTTTTCAAAACGATCAAGCTGTTTTTTGGTACGCGCATACAAGAACCATTTATCGATAATAATTGCCCAGCTCCAGACAGAAGCTAATAGCAAACCAATCATTACGATCTTAACAATCAAACCTGCTTCTAAAAACAGGCCAATGAGAGAGACATCAACAGTCCCGCCCAGTTCTGATGTTTCCACGCCTTGCGCGAATGCGGTTGACACGCCAAAAAGTGCAGTTTCTATCATATCTGCCAATTCTTTCTTAAATTACGGCTTGGACGTCCAATCAAGCCCCCGTATTGTTTCTTAATAGTCAAAACTGTGGTCAAAGAATGTCACTTTCAAAAACCGAATTGACTCTAAGTTACTTTAGAATCGATTAGGGTTAATGAAGCGTTAGGATTTATGTCGGTAAAGCACAAATAAAACGCGCGTTACCCACCGAGTTTTGCACGTAAATCATCTGGAAAGCGCTTTGCACCGCCACCGTGATTTATAAAAGCAACTTCAACGTCTGCACCACAAAGCATAACCTCTTCGCCATCAACGCCAATGCGCAATACATCTTGACGTAAAAAAGAACGCGCACCAGTTAGTTTTTCAAGCTTGGTGCGAACCGTCAAAAGATCATCTATTACCGCAGGCGGACCAAACTTTAGCG
>CALAIO010000058.1 GCA_937923355.1 uncultured Rhizobiaceae group bacterium
AGGATAAATCGTGGGGGTCCAGCCTTCTAGGAGGGCGATAGCCCGAAACTACCGCCTTACCGCTCTACTGTCTCTGTTATCGCTCAATTACGGTGATTGGGCTGAGTTTTTCAAACAGACGATGAAATGATTATGCAGGAGATGTAGAAAGAGGGGATAAGTTTTGCGAGCAACCGTATAACTTCGTCATCCCGGTCGCCATGCGAACCGGGATCCATTATGCCCATCAACTTGTTGATAATGATGCTATTTGTACAATGGATGATGCAAGTTGTTAAAATTACAAAGTGTATGCTCTGCAAAAATTACCCGCTGCTGTTTTTCCCGCATTTGGTGAGAATATCAATGGATCCCGGTTTGCATGGCAACCGGGATGACGAATGTCGACTAAGTTTATAAATGAGACAATGTTAGCTTTGCAAGTTTGGTTGATATAACGCAAGTTCTAATTAAATCATCTAATATTGTCGGCTCCATCATTACAAACATATCATTTTTCTCACCAATACCAATTGATGGGCAAAATGTTCCAATATTTTCTTGCTCATGTTCAAGAGCTTCAAGTTCATTAAATTTATGATTTATAATTAAATTAAGTTTTTTACTTTCTAACTCGTCATACTTTTCGCTTTCTTCAGGTGATAATTGCATAGGTATTACATATGGAGGAATACGATGTATTAAAGGATCACGAAATTGGTCTTTAATTCTTTTATGCCAGTCTTTAATTTCATTCCAAAGAGAATTTATTTCCTCTTGGTTTGCACGTTTTCTAAATTGTCTTGATTGAATGCTAATTCTATTTTTTTCAAGTATTTTTTCACCTGGTAGACATTCGTTTAATGCTATAGACCAACAATCAAAAATGCCAAAAATATTTACATAAATTGCGAGTATAGCATTATTTAAATTCGATCTTTCAGTCTCACTTAGTTTTTTAGTTCTTTCTGGATAAACAATATCACTAAATGATAAACCTGCTGCCCTAAGATTGGCTGCACGCCTTGATAAACCATATCTCAATGTGAATTGTAAATCTGATCGTTGTTCAGCAAGCTGCCATAACATTCCTACTGATGTAAAATGTGATACAGCACATGGATGCCAAAGATAAAATTGCTTTTCTATCTTTTCTTTATTCAATTCTCTTGGATACTGAACCCAAAATTCTTCTAAATTCTCCCACAATAAAAGCCGTGCTTCTTCTTCCGCTTTATTTATTTCAATTAAAAAAGAGTTTTTATCTCTCATAACGCTCACCCCTGCGGCCTACGCTCCAACAACTCCTTCAAAAACTGTCCCGTATAACTGCGTTCCACTTTCACCACTTCTTCCGGCGTGCCTGATGCTACAAGCTCGCCGCCGCCGTCTCCGCCTTCAGGGCCCAAGTCCAAAATATGGTCTGCTGTTTTAATAACTTCCAGATTGTGTTCGATCACGACGACTGTGTTGCCTGAGTCCACGAGTTCGTGCAGCACTTCCAGCAGTTTTGCTACATCGTGGAAGTGCAACCCAGTTGTTGGTTCGTCCAAAATATAAAGCGTGCGGCCGGTAGCTCGTTTGGAGAGTTCTTTGGCGAGTTTTACGCGTTGTGCTTCGCCGCCTGAGAGGGTTGTCGCTTGTTGACCTACCTTGATGTAGCCAAGACCAACACGTTTGAGTGTTGACATTTTATCCCTGACAGATGGCACTGCGTTGAAGAAGTCTTCTGCTTCATCCACTGTCATGTCCAGCACGTCGGCGATTGATTTTCCTTTGAACAGGACTTCCAGTGTTTCGCGGTTATAGCGTTTGCCCTTGCAGACATCACAAGTGACGTAAACATCCGGCAGGAAGTGCATTTCGATTTTGATGACACCGTCACCCTGACAAGCTTCGCAGCGGCCGCCTTTTACGTTGAAGGAGAAGCGCCCTGGTGCATAGCCTCTGGTTTTTGCTTCCGGCAATCCTGCGAACCATTCCCTGATTGGCGTAAAGGCGCCTGTGTAGGTTGCCGGGTTTGAGCGGGGTGTACGCCCGATTGGGGATTGGTCAATGTCGATGACTTTGTCCAGATGTTCAAAGCCTTCGATTGAATTATGCGGAGCAGGGGCGGCACGTGCTGAGCCAATGCGTCTTGCGGCTGCCTTGTAGAGTGTTTCAATCAGCAATGTAGATTTACCGCCGCCTGATACACCAGTCACGGCTGTAAAAATCCCAAGCGGAAAGTCTGCTGTGACGTTTTGCAGGTTGTTGCCCGTTGCGCCTTTGACGCGAACCAATTTGCCTTTGGCTGCCTTGCGGCGCTTCTCTGGCAATGGAATGGCAAGCTTGCCGGTGAGGTATTGGCCTGTGATCGAGCGTTTTGATTTCATAACCTGCTTAGGCGTGCCGGATGCAATGACTTCGCCCCCATGAATACCCGCATGCGGGCCAATGTCTACGAGATGGTCAGCGGTTAGAATTGCATCTTCATCGTGTTCTACAACAATGACAGTATTGCCCAGATCGCGCAGGTGGCGAAGGGTTTCTAGCAGACGGGCATTGTCTCTTTGATGCAGGCCGATAGAAGGTTCATCGAGCACGTAAAGTACACCTGTAAGGCCGGATCCGATCTGAGAAGCCAGACGAATACGCTGGCTTTCGCCGCCAGAGAGCGTGCCTGAATTTCGTGACATGGAGAGATAATCAAGACC
>CALAIO010000059.1 GCA_937923355.1 uncultured Rhizobiaceae group bacterium
AATAAAAGAAATGTTTTTACCGTTTTTCCTCAAGCTTAAAGAAGCCAAAATTCCTGTGACGTTGCGGGAATTTCTAACGTTGCTTGAAGCCATGGAGAAAAATCTTGTCGTCTACGATATTGAAGGGTTTTACTATCTGGCACGCGCAGCCCTTGTGAAAGACGAACGCAATCTCGACCGTTTTGATGTGGTCTTCTCAGAAAGCTTCAAAGGTGTTGAGCGGGTTGCAGGTACTGAAGGCATCGACCAAGTTGAGCTACCTGAAGAATGGCTTCGCAAAATGGCGGAGAAGCATCTTTCCAAAGAAGAAATGAAAGAGATTGAAGCGCTCGGCGGCTGGGAGAAGCTGATGGAAACGCTGAAAAAGCGTTTGGAAGAACAGCATAAACGTCACCAGGGTGGCTCCAAGATGATAGGCACTGCAGGCACATCACCTTTTGGTGCCTATGGTTACAATCCGGAAGGCGTTCGCATTGGCCAACATGAAAGCCGTCATCGTCGTGCGGTGAAAGTATGGGACAAACGTGAGTTTAAAAATCTTGATGACAGCGTTGAACTTGGTACACGCAACATCAAGGTTGCCCTTAAACGTTTGAGACGCTGGGTTCGTGATGGTGCATCCGAAGAACTGGATTTAAATAATACGATTAAGGCTACTGCTGAGAACGGTTATCTTGATGTAAAAACCAGGCCAGAACGACGCAATGCTGTGAAGGTTTTACTTTTCCTTGATATCGGTGGATCAATGGATGACCACGTCAAACTGGTTGAAGAACTATTTTCTGCGGCGCGTATTGAGTTAAAAAACCTAGAGTATTTCTATTTTCATAACTGCCTGTATGAAGGCGTATGGAAAGATAACAAACGCCGCCACAATGAGCGTATGTCCACTTGGGATGTCTTACATACGTATGGTTCAGATTATAAGATAATCTTTGTTGGTGATGCCGCCATGAGTCCCTATGAAGTGGTTTACCCAGGTGGCTCTGTTGAACACTGGAATGAAGAATCTGGTGAAGTTTGGTTACGCCGTGTCTTGGATAAATGGAATAATGCCATATGGCTAAACCCAGTTGAACAACGGGTTTGGAAATATACGCAATCAACCCAGATGATAAATCAACTCTTTGCAGGCCGCATGTTCCCTATGACCTTGTCAGGTCTTGATCAGGGTTTAAAAGAACTCTCACACTAAGACATAAAAAAACCCGACATATAGCCGGGTTTTAAAATCAAGTAATTTGATAGTTTATTTTTTCATCAAACCGCTGATTGCCGGTACGCTTAAGGAAGCAATAATTGCTTTTACGATGTCGGCCAGAATGAAAGGCTGAACACCGTATTTCCAAGCGCCTTCAAATGATAGAAGATTACCATTAGCACCAACATAAACGAAACCAAGCCAATAAGCGCCCAGTACATAGATTGCCAAGGTACCAACAAGCGTTGCAGCTACAAGTGCAAGAATGTTTTTTGAACTCACGCGATCAGCGATATACCCCACTATGGCAACGGCAAGTACAAAACCTGCAAGATAACCAGCCGTTGGGCCGGCAAAATAAGCAGGACCTGCTGCAAAGCCTGCAAATACTGGCACACCCATGTAGCCAACTGCAAGGTAAGACAAAATAGTTGCAAGGCCAAGGCGTAGCCCATATGCGGCAGCCAAGCCCATTACGGCCAAAGTTTGCAATGTTACCGGCACAGGCCAGAACGGCACTTGTATCTTTGCGGAGATGGCAATAAGCGCTACGCCAAATGCAACCAGAGTTGCCATTGTAAGCGCTTTTAGCGATGAATTGTTGATTAAGCTAGGTGCAAGTGCATTTGCTGACATTATATATTTCCCTGAGAATATTATTATGACTAAATGTATATTAGTTAAAATCATTCGTATCAAGCGCTCAATATTGCAATAAGGAATTTCATGGCTTCCCCTTCTTTCCGCACAAAGTTTGACCCGGAACACGGTAAAGCTGTTGATATTGCAGATGGCATTCAAAGAATCACCGCGCCTAACGAAAGCGCTTTTACTTTTCGAGGTACTAACACCTACATTCTTGGTGAAAACAATGTAGCGGTGATTGATCCTGGTCCCGCAATTGATAGCCATTTCGAATTGCTCATGGAAACACTGAAGGGCAGAACCGTCAGCCATATTGTTGTAACCCATACCCATATGGAACACTCCCCACTGGCAGCCCCTCTTAAAGAAAAAACCGGCGCACCTATCTTTGCTGAAGGGGCGCATCGCAATTCGCGCGATTTACACTTGGGTGAAATCAACTCACTGGACGCAGCAGCAGACAGGGAGTTTCAGGCAGACGTAATTGTAAAACATGGTGACATGATTGAGGGCAAAGACTGGGCGTTGGAAACAATCCTGACCCCCGGCCATACGCAAAACCATGCCTGCTTTGCCATTCGAAATACCGATATGCTTTTTTCTGGTGACCACGTCATGAGTTGGGCAACTTCTATAGTTGCGCCGCCAGATGGTTCAATGGCTGATTATATGAATTCTCTCTCTGTAATGATGGAGCGAAAAGAGACCATCTATTTCCCCGGCCATGGTGGCAGGCTGGAAAAAGCACCTGAGTTTGTGCGAGCCCTGCGTGCGCACAGGAAGATGCGCGAAACGGCCGTCCTCTCTCGCATTCGCGCAGGCGACAAAACAATCCCCGATATCGTAAAAGTAATTTACAAGGAAACAGACCCAAGGTTGCACGGTGCAGCGGGTCTGTCTGTCTTTGCTCATATCGAGGATTTGGTCACGCAAGGACGTGTTTTATGTGATGGGCCACCGGCTTTGAACAGCCAATATGGTCCGGCTCCTGCATAATTCTGATTACCCTTCGCCGGCGATGCCTAACAGAGCTGCATCTAGCTGTTGCAAGAAGCCTTCAATCAGCTTTGCATTATAGCCAAAATCATGTTTGCCCCAACGTGCAGAGGATCGCGCATCAACAAGCGTATTGCGATCCTCACTAACAATGCGAATGACGATATCATTTTCAAACCCAAAGATGAGCGTTCGCTCCAACACTTCAATGAAAATATCATCAGGGGTCCCTACATTATCCTCCAGTTGCGCATCTTCATCAGTATCTTGAGTAGCATTATCTGCAAGCTCTGTCGTTTCTTCGCTCTCATTATTACTTTTAAGTTCAGGAATACCCTGCGACCCGGTCAGTAACCATTCGTTATTATCAACGATGGCACGGACTGCTTCAAGTACACGTTCAGGGCCTGCAGGATAGCGTCGTGATTGCAACCTTGGGTATGCGATAATCATTTTTTTTGCGTAGTCATCGTCATACTCGATAACGGTGTTCATGCCCTTGTCTGCATTGTCGGCACGCAGTTGCGTAGCATTTATATAATCTGGAGGGTTGAGCATGTCTGTTGAAACATCATTGGCAAGGGGATGTTGCATGGCCAAAAATGCCT
The DNA here is from genome assembly GCA_937923355.1 of uncultured Rhizobiaceae group bacterium. The sequence goes on from CALAIO010000059.1 coordinate 3,451, forward strand.
GATAGCCAAACGGCATTAAAACGAGAATGGTAATAATCATTCCCTTAATTACTTGCGAGCCACCTCTATATCCCTTTGTCCAAAGTTCGCTTATGGCCTTAAAGGCAAAAACCAATGAAAGCAGCGCAATCAAAAAGCCAAAAGAAATAAGAATGAACATCTGGATCGTGTCTATTTTGGCAAAGCGATAAAGCAGGATTACCAAAACAAAAAACGGAATTAGAAATACTGCCAGCCTTAAACACCAAATTGCTGCCTTTGAGCGTCTTTCTTCTAAATAAGCTACCATATAAATTTCACTTTAATTCTTAAAA
>CALAIO010000060.1 GCA_937923355.1 uncultured Rhizobiaceae group bacterium
GTCTGAAAACGTCCAATCAAAATAAGATGTCAGTCCCCAATAGATGGCAAAAATGACGAGTGCCACAATGGAGTTCCAGAATAGTTTTTGTGGAAGACGCGATATGGTAGGCGCGCCAGGGTCAGTGCCTTCAACAACTGCACCATCTTCTGCCTGCGAAGTATTGCCGTAAGGCAGAACGATGAAGAGTGTTATCCACCAAATCAGGAAATAAACTGCAAAGCCTGTAAAAAATTCCATTAAACCTGCTCCAATTCAACAAGGGTTCCGCAAAAATCTTTTGGATGCAGAAACAGTACCGGATTGCCATGGGCACCAATTTTGGGCTCTCCATCTCCAAGAACGCGGGCGCCTTCTGCGGTTAGTTTGTCTCGTGAGGCAATAATATCGTCAACCTCATAACAAATGTGATGAATGCCACCTGAAGGATTACGCTCCATGAACGGCGCAATCGGCGAGCCCTCGCCCAAGACTTCCAGCAGTTCAATTTTTGTGTTGGGAAGTTCAACGAAAACAACCGTAACACCATGCTCTGGCAAAGCTTGCGGTTCGCTTACTTTTGCACCCAGGGTTGAAGCATATGTTTTGACCCCAGCTTCCAGATTTGGAACAGCAATCGCGACATGATTTAAACGTCCAATCATCTCAAACTCCTAAACTCTGGCAATGAAAACAGTCGTCATGGGTTTCTTGCCCCATAGGTTTCGCGTCTCGCCACGAAGTGCGCGCGACACTGCATCTCGAACCATATTATCATCTTTACGGCGTTTCTTCGGAATGCCCGAAAGCGCACTCATTGCCGCTTTATAAAGCGCATCGTCAAAAGGCATGCCTTCATTGGTAATCTCTGGCAAGCCTTGCAAAGCAATATCCAAATCATCGGCCATGTCGCCTGCTCTATCCAGAACAATGGAAACAGCGATATGTCCGGCATAGGAAAGCTTGCGTCTTTCTTTTACGCCCGTCGCTGCTTCATCTGCAATGATATTGCCATCCTTGTAAATACGACCGAAAGGAACCTGGTCAATGATTTCAGCAACACCAGGCGCGAGTTTCACCAAATCACCATTTCTAATCGGCAAAACTTGTGGAATGCCTGCTTCGCCACCAAGACGGGCTTGAGCGTTCAAGTGTGCAGCTTCGCCATGCACCGGAATTAAAATTTCAGGTTTGGTCCATGAATACATTTGCTTGAGTTCATGACGTCTAGGATGACCTGACACGTGTACAAGCGTCTTACCATCTTCGATGATCTCTATGCCTTGCTCAATAAGTTGGTTCTTAACTTCAATGATTGGCTTCTCGTTACCCGGAATGGTTCTTGAGGAAAAAATCACCGTGTCACCAGCAGCAAATGAGATATAACGATGTTCCTGTCTGGCTATTTTTGCAAGCGCTGCACGGTTTTCACCTTGGCTACCTGTCAGAATAATCACGAGTTGATCTCTATCGATATATTGAAAATCAATATCCTCGACGAAATCAGGAATATCATCAAACATGTTTAAGTCTGATGCAACCTCTACTACGCGGCGGATGGAACTGCCGACAAGCATGACTTTTCGCCCAGCTTTTTCAGCAGCTTGTGCAATCGATCTTATTCGACCGACGTTTGAGGAGAAGGTAGTAATCGCTACCCTGCCCTTGGCTTCGGTAATCAGGTTTGCAAGGCTATCAGAAACTTCGCGCTCTGTAGGTGATTGCCCATCTCTCATCGCATTGGTTGAATCGCATATCAGCGCCAAGACGCCATCATCGCCTAACCGCTTGAACGCATCGGAATCAGTGTTTTTGCCTAAAGTAGGTGCTTCATCCAACTTCCAGTCGCCTGTGTGTATGATTCGTCCGAGCGGTGACTTGATTGCCAAAGACATTGGTTCAGGAATTGAGTGATTGACATAAACCGGCTCGATTTCGAAAGGTTCAAGATCAATTGTGTCGCCAGCCTTGTAAATTTCCAGCGGCAAGTTCGGCGGTTCGCCTTCATATTGTGCCTTTGCATCCAGCATACCAGCTGTGAAAGCTGTACAATAGATCGGTGCGCCCAAACGCTGCCACAAGCTCAACAAGGCGCCGTAATGGTCTTCATGCGCATGCGTTATGACAATAGCGAGAAGGTCTTTTCCGATCTTCTCAACAAACCGAATATCAGGGAGAACGAGATCAACGCCAGGCAATTCAGGCCCTGGAAACGTTACACCACAATCTACCATAATCCATTTTCGCTTCGCCGCGTCACCAAAACCGTAAAGCGCGAGGTTCATGCCAATTTCACCGACACCGCCTAGTGGTACGAAAACCAAATCCTGTTTGCTCACAAGTGTCCCCTTATTGACCTTTATCGGTCTTGTTAAAAAATATGTCTGCCGTTGATATTTGTCTTAATGAACCATCATTTAATTCAAGCAACATATATCCATTCTCGTCGATAGAAGCAAAGCGCCCTTCGGTCGCGCTTTCACCTGGTATATGCACATTTATTGTATTTCCAATTTTATAAGCACAATCGAGCCATTTATCTCTTATATCCGAAAAATTAGCCCCATGCTTCCATATTGAAATATTGCTAGCCATGGTTTTTGCAACCATTTTGAAAAATCTATTTGCAGAGACTTCCATACCTTCTGCAAACAGGCTTGTTGAGGGATGTAAGGTCTCCGCTGGAAAGTGTTGGCAATTTACACCAATCCCCACCACAACATAGGTCGCGTCATGATGATGAACGCTTTCAAGCAAAATGCCACTGCACTTACGATCATTTAACATGACATCGTTAGGCCATTTGACTGCGACTTGATTATCATTGTTTGAAAAATGAAGAATTGCTTCTCTAACAGAAAGTGCTGCAATAAAGGTTAAGTCTGCCAAGCGTGATTTTTCAGATGGATCTGTAAGCAACAAGGACGCAAAAAGATTGCCCTTTTGACTTTGCCAATTCCTGCCGCGACTGCCTTTACCCCCTGTTTGTGTCTCTGCAGTTATCCAAAGATTTCCTGCTTCGCCAGCAGCCGCATATTCAAGACATAAGGTATTAGTAGATGCAGTTTGCTCAAGCGCAAGGTGGCGATAGCTACCCTGCGCAGTTTCTAGCGGCTCACCAATCAAAAGAAGGAAGCTGCTGCTACTGATGTAACATCTGTTACGTATCCTGCAATCAGCGCATAAAACGTGACAAAGACACCACTGAATACAAGCACCAGTTTAAGTTC